>CAUQTR010000501.1:0-2500 GCA_963521045.1 uncultured Actinotalea sp. | reverse complement strand
GGCACGAGGTCGCCGCCGAGCGCCCGGTGCACGGTCTCGACGAAGCCCGGGCCGCCGTCGGCGAGCGGGAGGAGCGTCACGTCGTCGTGCGGCGCCCCACGGCGCCAGCCCGCGGCCATCGCCTCCGCCGCAGCGCGTGCGCTGAGGGTCCCGGTGAAGCAGTCGGGGGCCATGAGGATGCGCACCGCGCCATCCTGCCGCAGCGCGGGCTGTGGGAAGATCCCCGCGTGAGCACCACCACGCCCGCACCCGCCTTCTCGGAGCCTGCCCCGTCCGCGCTCCTCCTCCTGGGCACCCGCTCCGACCTCGCCTCCGAACGCGGCGTCGAGTGCGTCGGCGCGCTGCCCGACCCGGGCGACCCCGGGCTGGTCGAGCGCGCCCGCGCCGCGCGCGCCGCCCTGGGCGAGCGGGCCTTCGTGCTCGGTCACCACTACCAGCGCGACGAGGTGATCGCGTTCGCCGACGTCACCGGCGACTCCTTCAAGCTCGCGCGCGAGGCCGCGGCCCGGCCCGACGCCGAGTACGTCGTGTTCTGCGGCGTCCACTTCATGGCCGAGTCCGCCGACATCCTCACGGCCGACAGCCAGGCCGTCGTGCTGCCCGACCTCGCGGCCGGCTGCTCGATGGCCGACATGGCCGCCATCGGCCAGGTCGAGGAGGCGTGGGACGTCCTGGCCGACGCCGGCGTCGCCGAGCGGACCGTGCCCGTCACCTACATGAACTCGACCGCTGCGATCAAGGCCTTCACGGGCCGCCACGGCGGCACCGTGTGCACGTCCTCCAACGCCCAGGTCGCGCTGCGCTGGGCGTTCGACCGCGTGGGCGGCGCGGACGGTGACGGCGCCGTGCTCTTCATGCCGGACCAGCACCTGGGCCGCAACACCGCCGTCCGCGAGCTGGGCATGAGCCTCGACGACTGCGTGGTCTACGACCCGCGCAAGCCCGGCGGCGGCCTGAGCGAGCGTGAGCTCGCCGAGGCGCGGATGATCCTGTGGCGCGGCCACTGCTCGGTGCACGGCCGGTTCTCCGCGCAGAACGTCGCCGACGTGCGCGCGGCCGTCCCGGGCGTGAACGTCCTCGTCCACCCCGAGTGCAAGCACGAGGTCGTCGAGGCAGCCGACCTCGTGGGGTCGACGGAGTACATCATCCGGGCGCTCGCCACGGCCGAGCCCGGCAGCGCGTGGGCGATCGGCACCGAGCTCAACCTCGTGCGCCGGCTCGCGGCCCAGCACCCCGAGCTGCGCGTGCACTACCTCGACGCGACCGTGTGCTTCTGCTCGACCATGAACCGCATCGACCTGCCCCACCTCGTGTGGGCGCTCGAGTCCCTCGCGGACGGGCGCCTGGTCAACCAGGTCGTGGTGGACCCGGACGACGCGCACTGGGCACGGGTCGCGCTCGACCAGATGCTCGCGCTGCCGGGGATCTGACCGTGGGCACCGGGCACCCGATGCGCGTCGGCCTCTTCGTGTTCGACGACGCCGAGGAGCTGGACGTCGTCGGGCCCTACGAGGTCCTCGCGTGGTGGGGGCGGCACAGCGCGCTGCGACCCGAGGTCGTCACCTTCTCGCCCGACGGGGCCGGGGTGCGCATGGCGAAGGGCCTGCGCGTCGTGCCCGACCACGGCATCGCCGACGTCGGGCCGCTGCACGTGCTCGTGTACCCGGGCGGCCGCGGGACCCGCGCGCTCGCCCGCGACCCGGAGCACCTGGCCTGGGTCCGCCGGATGCGCGCGACCACGGCCCTGATGACCTCGGTCTGCACCGGCGCGCTCGTGTACGCCGCGGCCGGTCTGCTCGCCGGGCGCCCCGCGACGACGCATCACGGCTCGTTCGACGAGCTCGCCGACCTCGACCCGTCCGTGCTGGCCGACACGGAGGCGCGCTTCGTCGACGACGGCGACGTCGTGACGTCCGCGGGTGTCTCGGCCGGGATCGACATGGCCCTGCACCTCGTCGCGCGCCTGGACTCCGTCGACGAGGCGCGCGCGGTGCGGCGCGGCATCCAGTACGACCCCGCCCCGCCCGTATGACACGGCAGGTGCGGCTCGCCCTCGCGGCGCGCTTCCCGCGGGCGGCCGTGCCCGGCCAGGGCCTCTTCGACCCGTCGGTCACGCGGATGCGGGTGACGCCGGCGGACCTCGACCTCTACCTGCACGTCAACAACGGCGTGTACCTGCAGATGATGGACCAGGCCAGGACGAACCTCCTGGCCGACCTCGGCGCCCTGCCCCTGCTCGCGGGACGTGGCTGGTACCCGGTCGTGGCGGCGTCGGCGATGAGCTACCGGCGCTCGCTGCGCCTCGGCGAGCGCTTCACGGTCACGACGACCGTCCTCGGCTGGGACCCACGGGTCGTCTACCTCGAGCAGGTGTTCGCCCGCGGCGCGGATCACGTCGCGCGCGGGGTGGTCGCCGGGCGGTTCCTCTCCCGCACGGGCGCTCGCGTGCCGGCCCCCGACGTCGCCGCGCTCCTGGGCCACGACGGCGCCGGCCCGGAGC
>CAUQTR010000500.1:0-2503 GCA_963521045.1 uncultured Actinotalea sp. | reverse complement strand
GGCAGGATCACCTCCACCACGGGCAGGCCACGGCGCTGGGTGTACCGCTCGCGCGCGTCCCGGAGCACGGCCGCGGACGCGCTGTTGCACGCGATCACCAGCATCTTCACGCCCGCGTCGACGAGGTCGTCCATCACCTCGAGCGCGTGCGCGCGCACGGCGGCGAGCGGCTTGGGGCCGTAGGGACTGTTGGCGGTGTCCCCGATGTACAGGACGGACTCGTGCGGGAGCTGGTCGAGCACCGCGCGTGCCACGGTGAGCCCGCCCACGCCGGAGTCGAAGATGCCGATGGGCGCGTCGCTCACGGGGACGAGCCTAATCGGCGTCCAGGACCCCTCCGGACGCGGCAGGGAGGTCAGCCACCATGAGCTCGACGAGCGACTCCTGCAGCTGCGTGAGGACGGCGTAGACCGCGGCGAGCAGGTGGCGCGACGACGACGCGGCGCCACCCGCCCGGGCCGCGAGGCGGTACACCTCCTCGGCGTCCTCGTCGCTGCGCACCCCCAGACGCTCCGAGATGACCAGACGCAGGTCGGTCAGCGCGGCCGCCACGCCGGGCGCCTCGCTCGGCACGACGACGACCTCGGTCCGGGCGTCGGCCAGCGCCGCACGCAGGCGCGCCAGGTTGGCGGTCTTGGTCGCTCGCAGGTCCATCTCGGTGAGCCGTCGGAACTCGGCCGCGACCTCGGCGTCGGGCGACGCGTCGGGCAGCAGCCGGCGCAGCGCACGGTCCTCGGGCGGGGAGACCGGCAGCGCGTCGATCGTCAGCGCGTCGAGCGGGTGCTGGGCCGCGCGCACGCCCCGCTGGGCCGCCGACTCGCCACCGCCGAGCAGCTCGACGACCTCGTCCACGACGTCGAGCAGGACGGACCGCTCGGTGGGCGCGATCGCGACGACCCACCCGCCGTCGTCATCGGCGCGGAACGTCCACGGGGTGCTCACGGGCCTCACCTGCCCGACGCCTCGACGGTGGCCCAGAGGCCGAACCCGTGCATCGCCTGGGTGTCGCGCTCCATCTCCTCGCGCGTGCCGTGGGCGACGGTCGCGCGGCCCTCCTCGTGCACCTGCCGCATGAGGCGCTCGGCACGGTCCTGCGCCATCCCGAAGTACGAGCGGAAGACGTACGCGACGTAGCTCATGAGGTTCACCGGGTCGTTCCAGACCACGGTGACCCAGGCGTCCGCGGGGTCGACCCGCTCCTCGGCCCGGACGTCCTGCTCGGGCTCGCTCACCGGGGCGGCGACGGAGACGGTCACGGCGCCGGCGTGGGACGACGCCCGGACGCCCACGCCCGGTGCACCTCGAGTCGCCGCCACAGGTCTCACTCTACGGACGAGCCGTGCCGTGCGAGGCACGGCGTCCGCGGCGCGGGTGCGCGAGGTCGTGATCATCGCCCTAGGTTGTCCGCATGAGCGCGCAGACGCCCTCCCCGGTACCAGCCCTGACCCTCGACGGGACGGGCGCCCTGCCCGCACCCGCTGCGGCGTCGTCGGCCCTGCTGACGGACCGCTACGAGCTGACCATGGTGCAGGCCGCACTGCGCGACGGCACGGCCGACCGGCACAGCGTGTTCGAGGTCTTCACCCGGCGCCTGCCGGCCGGTCGGCGCTACGGGGTGCTCGCCGGGACGGGGCGCCTGCTGGAGGCGCTCTCGGCGTTCCGCTTCGGCGACGAGGAGCTCTCGTGGCTGTCGCAGCAGCAGGTGGTGGATCGCGCGACCCTCGACTACCTCGCGGACTACCGGTTCGCCGGGACGATCACCGGCTACGCCGAGGGCGAGTGCTTCTTCCCCGGCTCCCCCGTGCTCGCGGTCGAGGGCACCTTCGCCGAGGCGGTGCTGCTCGAGACGCTCGTCCTGTCGATCCTCAACTACGACTCGGCGGTCGCGTCCGCGGCGTCCCGGATGACCAGCGCAGCGGTGGAGCGCCCGTGCCTCGAGATGGGATCGCGGCGGGCGCACGAGCACGCGGCGGTGGCAGCCGCCCGTGCGGCGGTCGTGGCGGGCTTCGCGGCGACGTCCAACCTCGAGGCAGGGCGCCGCTACGGCCTGCCCACCATCGGCACGGCCGCGCACTCCTTCACGCTCCTGCACGACGACGAACGGTCCGCGTTCGCGTCGCAGGTCGCCGCCATGGGCGCCGGCACCACGCTGCTCGTCGACACCTACGACGTCATGCAGGGCGTGCGCAACGCCGTCGAGGCGGCGGGGCCGACGCTCGGCGCGGTGCGGCTCGACTCGGGTGACCTCACATCTCTCGCGCACGAGGTGCGGACCCTGCTCGACGAGCTCGGCGCGCGGGACACGAGAATCGTGGTGTCGTCCGACCTCGACGAGCACGCGATCGCCGCCCTCGCGGTCGCGCCCGTCGACTCCTACGGCGTCGGCACGTCGGTGGTCACCGGCTCGGGCGCCCCGACGTGCGGGATGGTCTACAAGCTCGTCGCCCGCGAGGGCAGTGACGGCCGGCTCGAGCCGGTCGCGAAGGCGTCCGCGCGCAAGGGC
>CAUQTR010000499.1:0-2504 GCA_963521045.1 uncultured Actinotalea sp. | reverse complement strand
GCGCTCGGCCGTGGTGTGCACGCACCGGCCCGTCCTGCCGACGGTCTTCGACGTGGTGCGCGGCGGCGTCCGGCGCTGGACGGCGGGCGAGCTGCCCGACGCGAACCCCTGGCTGCGCCCCGGCGAGACGCTCGTCGCGCACGTCGACGGGTCGCGCCGGGTCGTCGCGATCGAGCGGATCCGACCGCCGGCGGACGACGAGGACTGACCGGGCTCAGCCGATGACGGCGTTGAGCAGGAAGAACATGGCTGCGGCCACGGCGGCGGCGGCCGGGATGGTCAGCACCCAGGCGATCGCGATGTTGCCGGCCACGCCCCAGCGCACCGCGGACAGGCGCTTGGTCGCGCCGACACCCATGATCGCCGAGGTGATCGTCTGCGTCGTCGAGATGGGGGCCTGGAAGACGAACGCCGTCACGTAGAGCACGGATGCGGCGACCGACTCGGCGACGAAGCCGCGGGCCGGGTCGAGCTCGATCACCTTGCGGCCCAGCGTTCGCATGATGCGCCAGCCGCCCGCGTAGGTGCCCGCGCTGATCGCGAGCGCGGCCGAGATCTTCACCCACAGGGGGATCGAGTGGTCGTCCTGGTACCCGCCGGCGACGAGCGCGAGCACGATGACGCCCATCGTCTTCTGCGCGTCCTGGAGGCCGTGGCCGAGCGCCATCGCCGCCGCCGACGCCGTCTGCGCGATCCGGAACCGGCGCGTCACCTTGTGCGGGTTCGCGTTCCGGAAGATCCACAGCAGGGCCACCATGAGGCCGAACGCGAGGGCGAAGCCGACGAGCGGCGAGACGAGCATCGGGATGACGACCTTGTTGAGGATGACCTCCCAGTGGACCGTGATCCCCGAGGCCAGGCCCACCCCCGTGAGCGCGCCGATGAGCGCGTGCGACGACGACGACGGCATGCCGAACCACCACGTGATGAGGTTCCACACGATCGCGCCGATGACGGCGGCGAGAACCATGATCAGGCCGGTGTGCGGCGGGCGTTCGCCGACGTCGATGATGCCGCTGCCGATGGTCGTGGCGATCCCCGTGCCCAGCAGGGCGCCGACCATGTTGAAGATGGCCGCCATGATGAGCGCCGCGCGGGGCGTCAGCGCACGCGTCGAGACCGAGGTCGCGATGGCGTTGGCGGCGTCGTGGAAGCCGTTGGTGTAGTCGAAGCCCAGGGCGAAGGCGACGACGACGACGACGAGCGCGAGTTCCACCGGAGCTCAGGACTCCTTGAGCGCGATGGTCTCGACGTGGTTCGCCACCTTCTCGAACGAGTCGGCGGCGGCCTCGAGAGCGTCCACGACCTCCTTGAGCTTCATCAGCTCGATCGCGTCGGTGCCGTCGTTGAACATCTCCGCGAGCAGCTTGCGGTACGTCCGGTCGGCCTGGTTCTCCAGCCGGTTGACCTCGACCCAGTACTCGGCGAGGTCCTTCATCGAGCGCAGCCGCGGCATGGCGTCGGCGGTCAGCTCGGCGCACCGGCGCAGCACGTCGACCTGGTCGCTGACCAGGGGCGGGAGCGCCTCGAGCTTGTAGAGCACGATGAGGTCCCCGGCCTCCTCCATGTGGTCCATGCAGTCGTCCAGACCGGACGCGAGACGGTAGATGTCGTCCCGGTCGAACGGCGTGACGAAGGTCTGGTTGAGCAGGCGCATGATCGAGTGCGTCGACTCGTCCGCAGCGTGCTCCGCGTCCCGCAGCTGGTCCGCGAACGCCTTGCGCTCGGACCGCTCGGCCCCCAGCAGCTGGCTGAGCAGGTCCGCTCCGGTCACCAGGTGGCGAGCGGACTCGGCCAGCAGGTCGAAGAAGGTGGTGTTGCGCGGTGTGAGGCGCACAGAGGTCTCCGTCGGGAGAGGGGGGTCGGTCCTGCACAGGCTAGGGCAGCCGCCAGGTGAACGTACAACCGCGCGCATGTCGCCCCGG
Organism: uncultured Actinotalea sp.; assembly: GCA_963521045.1. Classification (GTDB taxonomy): domain Bacteria; phylum Actinomycetota; class Actinomycetes; order Actinomycetales; family Cellulomonadaceae; genus Actinotalea. The sequence goes on along the minus strand of CAUQTR010000499.1, from coordinate 579 downwards.
ACACACCCGGGTGCCGCAGGTGAACGGAAGGTGAACGGGACCTGGACGGCGACTGGACGACGATCGGGCCGCGGGGACGATGGGCCCAGGCGGCGTCGGCCGGGCGCGTGTGCGCCGACCTGCGCGAGGCAGGCACCGAGGGAGTGATGACGCCGGACCGCAGAGCGCCTGACGGCGCGAAGGCCGCTCGGAGCGGCTCAAAGTGGAGCCCGGGGCTACCGCGGCCCGACGTCTGGACCATTCTACTCGCGGTGGCCCGTGGGGATCGCCCGCCGAACCGGTGGCGGGCGCTCAGTCGAGGACGCCGGTGCGCCACAGCGCGGCCGCGTGCTCGAGCTCCTCGGCCGTGCGGACCAGGCCGGAGGCACCGCGGGTCATCCGGTGCGCGAGGTCGTGGTCCTCGTCCACCAGGTCGGCGTCGAACGCCACGCCCGTCGCGAGCACCCGGCAGAACGCGGCCGCGCGCTCCAGCGCGATCGCCAGGTCGGCGGCGAAGACGCCCGACAGGACGGCGTCCACCACCTGGGACACCTCGTCCGGGCCGGGCGGGCTCGCCACGCCCGCGACGACGTCGTGCAC
>CAUQTR010000498.1:0-2512 GCA_963521045.1 uncultured Actinotalea sp. | reverse complement strand
CATCTCGAGGCGGTCCTCCTCGACCCGCTCGACCCGGCCGCGCTCGCCGACCGCAGGGTCGGCGGCATCGCCGGGCACGAACGTACCGGCGCCCGTGCTGGTCCAGGCGCACCGGCTGTAGTCGCCGAGGGCGCCGGCCCCGGCATCGCTCATCGCGTCGAGCACGCGCTCGGTCGCGTCCCCGGGGACGAACACGACGTGCTTGTCCAGGCTGTCCCCCGGCAGTGGCACGAGCGGCGCGAGGTCCACGAGCCCCAGCGCACCCGCGAGCGCCTCCGCGACGCCGTCGGCGGCGGCGTCCGCGTTCGTGTGCGCCACGTGCAGCGCGCAGCCGGCGCGGATGAGCCGGTGCACGAGCGCGCCCTTGAAGGTCGTCGCGGCCACCGAGTGCACCGGGCGCAGCAGGAGGGGGTGATGCGTGAGGAGGAGGTCGGCGCCGGCCTCGATCGCCTCGTCGACCACGTCGGCCGTCGGGTCGACCGCGAGCAGGACGCGCCGCACCGGCTGCGCCGGGTCGCCGCACACCGTGCCGACCGCGTCCCAGCCCTCCGCCGTGCCGGGCGGGTACCGCTCCTCCAGCATGCCGACGACGTCGGCGAGGGTCAGGACCGTGGTCGTGCTCGGGGTGGTGCCGGTGCCGCTGCTCACGCACGGCACGCTACCGGGAGCGCACGACCTCCACGGGGTCGCCGACCCGCACCCTCCCGCCGTTCACGGGCACGAGGCGGATGCCGAACCAGACCTTGCCGTCGCGCCGCCGGTGCGTGGCGAGGGTGCGCAACGGCTCGTGACCGCGCTCGCCGGTCGCGGGGTCGATGCCGATGACGGCGCACCGGTCGCACGGCTCCGACATCCGCAGCTCGACGTCACCCACGCGCACCCGGAGCCAGGAGTCCTCGGCGAAGGGCTCGACGTCGTCCCCCGCCACCACCACGTTGGGCCGGAAGCGGGCCATGGCGAGCGGCGGCGGGCGCGTGCCGGCGGCCGCGCCGCACTGCGCGTAGCGGTCGGCCCAGGTCTGCGCGACCCATCGGTCGAGCCGCGCGAGGGACGCCGTGGTCGTGAGCAGGAGCGGTCCGGTGTCGGCGAGGGTGAGGACGTCACCCGTACGCCCCCCGTGCTCGGCGGTGACGGGGCGCCGCCGCGGGTCGTCGAGCCAGACGAGGCGCACGGGGCGCCCCAGGGCCTCGCTCAGCCAGGCGTGCGCGGCGTCGTCGGCGAGGTTCGCCCAGCCGACGCGGGCGAGACCGACGTCGGTGCGCGCACCGTTCGCCGGCGCCGCGATCCGCAGGGGTGCTGCACCCGCGCGCGAGAGCTCGAGGGCGCCGCCGTGCAGCGGCGTCGCGGTGAGGGTGACGAGCGACGGCGTGCCGATCGCGCCCACCTTCGCGCCCTCGGCGTCGACGACCATCCACCGCCGGTCGTGGGCCAGACCCCACGGCTCCACCTCGGCGGCGGCGACCGGGACGCCGCCTAGCGACTTCACCGGGTACACCGCGAGGTGGTCGACGTGCACCGGGCGACCGTAGCAGCGCCCCTCGCCGGGTCGGCCCGGCCCGGCCCGGACCCGGCAGGGGCGGGCTACCGGGCCGTCAGCACCACCGGACCGTCCTCGGTGACCGCGATCGTGTGCTCGCTGTGGGCCGTGCGTGAGCCGTCGGCGGAGCGGATCGTCCACCCGTCGGGGTCGTAGACGATCGCGCTCGTCCCCGCCGCCAGCCACGGCTCGACGGCGAACGTCAGCCCGGGGCGTAGGGCCAGACCCCGGCCGGCTCGGCCCTTGTTGGGCACGGACGGGCTCTCGTGCATGGTCCGCCCGACGCCGTGGCCGCCGAACTCGTCGTTCGGCTCGTAGCCGTAGGAGCGCGCGACCTCGCTGATCGCTGCGGACACGTCGCCGATCCGGTTGCCCACCTGGGCCGCCGCGATGCCGGCCGCCAGGGCCTCCTCGGTGGCCCTGACCAGCCGCAGGTCCTGAGCGCGGGGGGTGCCCGCGAACACGCTGATCGCGCTGTCGGCCACCCACCCGTCGAGCGACACGGCGAGGTCGATGCTCAGCAAATCGCCGTCGGCGAGCGCGACGTCGTGCGGCAGGCCGTGCAGCACGGCGTCGTTCAGGGAGAGGCAGACGGTGTTGCGGAAGGGGCCGTTGCCGAACGAGGGGGCGTAGTCCCAGTAGCAGGAGACCCCACCGCCCGCGGCGATCAGCTCACGGCAGCGGGCCTCGAGCTCGAGCAGGTTCCGCCCGGGGCTCACCATGGTCGCCAGGTCGGTGAGGATCGAGCCGACGAGGCGGCCGGCCTCCCGCATCCGGGCGATCTCGGACGGCGTCTTGAGCTCGATCATCCCTACCTCCGGTATCGCGGCGCCGAGCGCGTCGGTATTACTATACCGGTGGGGGGCAGGCTCGTCCCTGTCCCGGGAGGAGATGTCCATGGTGCGCCACCCGCTCACGGCCGCGCAGGTCGCGGCCGGTCACCGTGTCGGCCGCGCGCTGCGCGCAGCCCGCGGC
>CAUQTR010000497.1:0-2516 GCA_963521045.1 uncultured Actinotalea sp. | reverse complement strand
GCCCCGGTCTGCTCGGTGCCCGGGCCGCTGATCTCGAGCGCGACCTGCGGGCGGCGCGAACCCGGCCCGACGCCCGCGAGGTGCAGCGTGCGCCCGTCGGGCAGCTGGTGCGCGATCCCGGTGCGCAGCTCGACGTCCGCCACGTCCGGGTAGGAGCCGATCCGGATCGCAGCGAACGGGCCCTGCGCGTCCGTGCCGGCGTCGGTCACAGCCATCCGCGGCTCGCCGAGGTGCTGGGTGCCCGCCTCGAGTACCAGTCGCTCGCTCATTTCCCGTCCCCCGTGCTCGCGATCTGGTGGAAGATCCGCTCGAAGTCCTCCTCGGACACCTTCATCGGGCCGCCGCCGTCGGCGCCGTTGCCCTCACCCCACGGGTTCGTCAGCCAGACGTCACCGTTCTTGTCGACGTCGACGATCGTGTAGGCGTGCGAGCCGACGATGTCGACCTTCTCGGTCTGCATGGTGCCGTCGGGGCCACGACGCTCGACCTCGATGGGCCACAGGCCCTTCTTGGGGCCCTCCTTGGTCGCCCCAACGAGCTGGTCGCCGTCCTCGAGGTCGTCGCGGATGTCGTCCCAGTCGTAGCCGCCGAGGAAGCGGTCCTCGTAGATCTTCGTGTCCTCGCCGGTGAGCAGCTCGAGCGCGTCGGCCGGCCACCCGCCGTCGTTGAGGTCGGCGAACTTGAGGTGCTGGGCCACCGCGGCCTCGTAGATGGAGGCCAGGTTCGGGCCGCTCCCGCCGCTCGCGCCACCCTGGTGGGCACGGTCGACGAAGTACACGACCTCCTTGCCGTCGACGTACAACGTGACCCAGTAGCCGCCGCGGTCCGCGTCCCAGCGCACGTTGTCGCGCAGCAGCTGGTCGCCCTCGTCGGTCTGCATGAGCGCCATGATCGACGCGAGGAGGTAGCAGTCGCCGATGCCGCCCTGGCGGACGTCGTTCGGGTCGAACGGCGGGTCGCCGAGCCCGCCGCCGGGCAGGGGGACCGTCGGGAGGGACGCCGGGTCCGGCCATCCCGTCGGGGGCCACTTCAGGCCCGGCAGGTCGGTGGAGTCGGACGCGATCAGCGCGTAGAGCTCGTCGGCCGCGTGGATGGCGTGCTGCTCGCGCCTGTCCGACGCGACGGAGTAGTCCTCGCGGGCCGAGAGGACGTCGCCCAGGGCCTTGAGGTCGAGCGGATCGGCCCGCCACGCGTCCATCGCGGCGTCCGACGCGGTGCGCGCAGCCCTCATCTTGGTGTCGCAGCTCTCCATCTGACCCGCGTACTTGGCGAGGATGATCGAGGCCAGCGCGAAGTCCCCGCTGTGGTCGTCGAGCTCGGAGGCGACCGTCTCGCGCCGGCCCCGGAAGCCGTCGGACGCCGGGCCGTGCCACGACTCGACCTCGAGCCTCCTGATCCGCCGGGCGGCGGTCGAGCTGTCCGACGACGCGCTGCCGAACGTCTGGGCGGCCGCCTTGACCTGGCCGACGTCGCCCATCATGACGTCACGTCCTTGAGCAGACGGGAGAGCAGCCCGGTGAGGTCCGCCTCGGCGACCGCGTCGGCCGCCTTGTAGGCGAGGCGGCACGCGTCCATCGTCAGCGCGATCCCGTCCGTGTTCTTGACGATCGCGTCGTGGCGCTGGTTGAACGCGTCCTTCACCTTCTCGACCGCTGTTGCCAGGTAGTCGTACCCGTAGACGCTCGCCCCGACGGGGACGAAGTCCACCCGCGCGTCCGACAGCGTCTGCGCCACGTCGCGGAATTTCGACGCGGTCTTCTCCATGTCGGCGTAGTCCACCTCGAAGTCGCTCACGGTGGTGAGACTAGGGACTCGATCTGCTCCGGCGGGAGGCCCGGCACCCGATCGTGTGGGTCTGTCCACGAACACTTCACACCGTGACCGCACTCCCTCGACCGCAGACCACGACGGCCCGCGGACCGAGGTCCGAGGGCCGCCGTCGGGGCGTGCGGGGTCCGGTCACGACTCCGTGTCGGCGCCGTCCGCAAGGAGCCGGTACAGCTCCTTGCGGGCGCGCACGAGGACCTCGCTCGCGGCGGTGTGCTGGGCCGGCGTGCCGACCTTCGCGACCTGCGCGACGGCGTCCTTGAGCGCCATGATCTCCTGCCGCAGCGCGAGCGCCGAGGCCGGGTCGAAGCCGGCGCTGGTCCACGGCGAGCCGAGCGTGGCCCGGTTCTCGTCGACGTGCGCGGTGCCCTGCGCCGTGAGCGACGCCGTGCGGCGCCCCTCGATCCGCTCGATGGTGACGAGCCCCTCGTCCTCCAGCGCCTGGAGGGTGGGGTAGACCGAGCCGGGGCTCGGGGTCCAGGAGCCCGAGCTGCGCTCGCGGATCTCCTGGATCAGCTCGTACCCGTGACGCGGCTGCTCGTCCAGCAGGAGCAGGATCGCGGCGCGGACGTCACCGCGGGCGCGAGGCCCGCCGCGTCCGCGGCGCCCGCCGAAGCCCGGACCGAAGCCGGGACCGGGGCCGAAGCCGGGGCCGTCCCCGAAGCGAGGGCCGAACCCCGGGCCTGAAC
>CAUQTR010000496.1:0-2518 GCA_963521045.1 uncultured Actinotalea sp. | reverse complement strand
CGCCCACCCCGAGGCACGGGCCGCCACCGCGCACCATGGGAGGTCGCGATGAGCTGGATCCGCGAGCCGGCGGAGGAGGAGCTGGGCGCGACCGCGGTGGCCGCGCGCGCCGCGGAGGCCGAGCGGCTGGGGTACGTCCCGAACTACTCGCGCGTCTTCGCGCACCGGCCCGAGGTCTACGCGGCCTGGACCTCGCTCGCCGGGGCGATCAAGGGCGCGATGGGCGCACGACGGTACGAGCTGGCGACCCTCGGGGCGGCACTGCGACTGCGCTCGAGCTACTGCTCGCTCGCGCACGGCAAGGTCCTCGCGGAGGCGGTGCTCGACCCCGACGCCGTGCGGGACCTCGCGCGCGGCGAGCCGGACGCCCTGGCGGACGTCGACCGCGCCGTCGTCCGGCTGGCCGACCGGGTGGCTGCCGGCGCGGCCGACATGACGCCCGACGACCTCACCGAGCTGCGCGACCTCGGGCTCGACGACGCGGAGATCTTCGACGTCGTGCTCGCCGCGGCGGCCCGCTGCTTCTTCAGCACCGTGCTCGACGCCGTGGGCGCCGAGCCGGACCCGGCCTACGCCGCGCTGCCGGATGGGCTGCGCGACGCGCTCACCGTCGGACGGCCGATCGCGGAGGCGTGACGCCCGTCAGGACGAGACGTCCGCCGTGGTGAACCGGCTCCACGCGAGCGAGCCGAACACCGCGACCCACGCCGCCTGCACGGCGAGGCCCTGGCCGAGCACGCCCCAGTCGACCTCGAGCCGCAGGAACTCGGCGAAGTCCAGCCAGTGGTGCGTCAGCAGGCCCGGGTGGATCGCGGCGAGCTGGGGCAGCGTGTCGAGCACCGCCGAGACGATCGCGACGACGACCGTCGCCGCCATCGCCCCCACCGGCACCTCGGTGAGCGTCGACAGGAACAGCCCGACCGCCACCAGCCCGGTGAGCGAGAGCGCGACGTAGGCCGCGACGCCCGCGACCCGCAGCACGCCGTCGGACAGCGGCACGGTGGTGCCGGAGAGCAGGGTGACCTCCCCCAGCCCGAAGAACGCGGCGCCGACGAGCAGCGCGACCACGGCGATCGCGACGACCGCCGCCGCGACGAACGCGAGCGTGCCGAGCGCCTTCACGCCGAGCAGCCGGCCCCGCGAGACGGGCACCGCGAGCAGGTACCGCAAGGTCCCCGCCTGCGCCTCCCCCGCGATCGCGTCGCCCGACGCGATGCCCGTGGTCAGCGGAAGCAGGAACGGCAGGCACATGAAGAGCGCCGCGACCACGAGGAACAGCCCGTTGCCGGTGACCCGGTCGACGAACGGCGGGCCCTGGCCGGCGAGCGCGGAGTCCTGAGCGACCCAGAGCACCGTGCCGAGCAGCAGCGGCACGGTCGCCAGGCCCGCGAGCAGCGCTATGTTGCGACGCCGTCCGAAGACGAGGCGCAGCTCGCTGCGCAGGAGCCGGCCCCACGCCCCGCGCACGCGCGGCAGGTCCACGTCCCGGTCGGCGAGGGTCCCCGCGTCCCAGCGCGCGACGGGCTCAGCGAGCGACATCGAAGCCCTCCCCGGTCAGGGTGACGAACAGCTGCTCGAGGCTGGGTCGCCGCACCTCGAGCCCCACGAGCGGCACGCCGGCGCCGACGAGGGCCTCCGCAACCGCCTCGGGCGGCGCGCCGAGCGCGCCCTCGAGCACGGGCCCGTCCGGCACGACGTCGACCATCCCGAGGCCGCGCAGGATCGCGGCCGCGCGGTCGGCGTCGGCCGGCGTGGTCGTCACGACGACCCGCGCGGGGCGGGCGCCGGTCAGCACGTCCCGCTCACCCTGGGCGAGCAGCCGGCCGCGGCTCATGATCCCGATGTGCGAGCACACCTGCTCGATCTCGGTGAGCAGGTGCGAGGAGACCAGCACGGTGGTGCCGGCGTCGGCCAGCTCGCGCACCAGGTGGCGGACCTCGCGCGTGCCCTGCGGGTCGAGCCCGTTGGTCGGCTCGTCCAGGACGAGCAGGTCCCGCGGCCTCAGCAGTGCGGCCGCGAGGCCGAGGCGCTGCTTCATGCCGAGCGAGTACTGCCGGTACGGCTTGCGCGCGGCGGCGGCGAGCCCGACGCGCTCGAGCGCCTCACCGGTGCGACGCCGCGTCGTCCGCGGGTCGGCGGTGGCGTCCGCCGCGTCGAGGCGGGCGAGGTTCGCCGCACCGCTGAGGTACGGCTGGAAGGCGGGCCCCTCGACGAGCACCCCGACGCGCGGCAGCACCCAGCCCGCGTCGTCCGGCATGGGACGGCCGAGCAGCCACGCCTGACCGCCCGTGGGCCGGACGAGACCCAGGAGCATCCTGATCGTCGTCGTCTTGCCCGAGCCGTTGGGGCCGAGGAAGCCGTAGACCGAGCCGCGCGGCACCTCGAGGTCGATGCCGTCGACCGCGACCTGGCCCGAGCGGAACCGCTTGGTCAGGCCCGACGTGCGCACGGCGAGGTCGGTGCCCGTCGGCGCACCGGTCGACGTCCGGGTGGCGCCCCGGGCCGGCACCGGACGCGG
>CAUQTR010000495.1:0-2525 GCA_963521045.1 uncultured Actinotalea sp. | reverse complement strand
GGTCGGGCCCTGGGTCGGGCCCTGCGACGGGCACGGCGACGGCGCCGTCCGTCTCCGGTGCGCCGGCGCCGAGCAGGTGGTCCACCACGGCACGCGCGCGCTCGAGGTCCTCGGGCCCGCCGTCGGCCACGACGAGGACCGATCGCGGCGTGAGCAACGCGTGGACGCTGCGCGCCTCCGCACGGTGCTCGCGATCCGCCATCACCGCGATCGAGCGCTCGGTCGGGTCGAGGTCGATCGAGACGGTCACGATGCCGTCGTCGAGGTGCTGCTTCACGGCGTAGCCCGCGACCCGGAAGATCGCGAGCATCTGGCCGTTCTGCGGCAGCACCTCGGCGGTGAAGCGGCGGATCCCACGCTCCCGGGCGGCGGCCGCGATGTGCTCGAGCAGCACCGAGCCCAGGCCGCGGCCGTGGTGGTCGTCGGCGACGTTGAAGGCGACCTCCGCCTCCCCCGGCCCCGTCCGGTCGTACCGGGCGACCGCGATGATGCGCTCGCCGTCGTCCACGTCCGCCACGGCGAGGAGCGCCACGCGGTCGTGGTGGTCGACCTGCGTGAAGCGGGCGAGGTCGCGCTCGGGCAGACGCTCGAGCGGGGCGAAGAACCGGAAGTAGGTCGAGCGCTCGGACTGGCGCACGTGGAACGCCTGGAGCCGGTCCGCGTCGGCGGCCAGGATGGGCCGCACGCGCGCCGTGCCGCCGTCCCGGAGCACGACGTCGGCCTCCCAGTGCCGCGGGTACCCGGCCGGCTCGGCCGCCGCGGAGGTCGCGTCCGAGGTCGCGGCGTCGCTCACCGGACCAGGCTAGCCGTCGGGCGCGTCGATGACCGTCGGCCACGGCGCAGCAGCGACAATGGGCGCGCACGAACGCCGTGCGCCGACTGCCCGAGCCTGCTGTGCCTGCGCCCGTCGCACCCGCGAACGACCCGAGGAGTCCCCCGATGGCCCGCCGTACCCCGGACGTCCCGAGCGGACCCGTCGAGGAGACGATCGTCGACATCGACGTCGCGGCGGAGATGGAGGGCTCGTTCCTCGAGTACGCCTACTCGGTCATCTACGCACGCGCCCTGCCCGACGCGCGCGACGGCCTCAAGCCCGTGCAGCGCCGCATCCTGTTCCAGATGTCCGACATGGGCCTGCGGCCCGACCGTGCCTACGTGAAGTCGGCGCGCGTGGTCGGCGAGGTCATGGGCAAGCTCCACCCGCACGGCGACAGCCCGATCTACGACGCGCTCGTCCGGCTCGCCCAGCCGTTCTCGCTGCGCCTGCCGATGGTCGACGGGCACGGCAACTTCGGCTCGCTCGACGACGGACCCGCCGCCCCCCGGTACACCGAGGCTCGGCTCGCGGCGGCGGCCATGGCGATGGTCGCGGACCTCGACGAGGACGTCGTCGACTTCGTGCCGAACTACGACGCGAAGCTCACCCAGCCCGAGGTGCTGCCCGCCGCCATCCCCAACCTGCTCGTCAACGGCACGTCGGGCATCGCCGTCGGGATGGCGACCAACATGGCGCCGCACAACCTCGTCGAGGTGATCGCGGCCGCGCGGCACCTCGTCGCGCACCCGCACGCGACGCTCGAGGACCTCATGCGCTTCGTGCCCGGACCGGACCTGCCGGGCGGCGGCAAGATCGTCGGGCTCGAGGGTGTGCGCGACGCGTACCGCACGGGCCGCGGCAGCTTCCGCACCCGCGCGACCGCCCGGATCGAGAACGTGACGCCGCGCCGCAAGGGCATCGTCGTCACCGAGCTGCCCTACCTCGTCGGGCCCGAGAAGGTGATCGAGAAGATCAAGGAGGCGGTCCAGGCCAAGAAGCTCCAGGGCATCACGGCCGTCACCGACCTCACCGACCGCCAGCACGGGCTGCGCCTCGTCGTGGAGGTCAAGTCCGGGTTCGACCCGGAGGTCGTGCTCGAGCACCTCTACCGCTACACGCCGATGGAGGACTCGTTCGGCATCAACAACGTCGCCCTCGTCGACGGCCAGCCGCGCACGCTGGGGCTGCGCGACCTGCTCGAGGTCTGGGTGAGCCACCGGATCACGGTCGTGCGCCGCCGCACCGAGCACCGCCTCACCAAGCGCCGCGAACGGCTGCACCTCGTCGAGGGCCTGCTGGTGGCCATCGTCGACATCGACGAGGTCATCCAGGTGATCCGGACCTCGGACACGGCCGACGCCGCTCGTGAGCGGCTCATGTCCGTGTTCGACCTGTCGAACCCGCAGGCCGAGTACATCCTCGAGCTGCGCCTGCGCCGGCTCACCCGCTTCTCGCGCATCGAGCTGGAGAAGGAGGCCGAGGAGCTGAGGCGCGAGATCGCCGAGCTCGAGGCCGTCCTGGGAGACGACGCGCTGCTCCGCACCGTCGTCAGCGACGAGATGGCCGCGGTCGCCCGCACGTTCGGCACGCCGCGGCGCACCATCCTGCTCGAGCACGCAGGCGGCACCGGCGTGGTCGGCGCGCCCGCCGCCCGGCAGGCCCCGCTCGAGATCGCCGACGCCCCGTGCTGGGCGCTGCTCTCGGGCAC
>CAUQTR010000494.1:0-2530 GCA_963521045.1 uncultured Actinotalea sp. | reverse complement strand
GCGACCACCTGGACGACGACGCGTGCGTGGCTCGGCCGCGAGCCCGTGGCCTTCGGGACCGTCGATGACGGCGCCCCGGGCGCGGACGCCGCACCGGACCCGGCGCGCGACGCCGCCCTGGAACGCCTCGTCCTGCGCTACCTCGCCGCGTTCGGTCCTGCCAGCGTGGCCGACGTGCAGTACTGGTCGGGCCTCTCCGGGCTGCGCGCCGTCCTCGACCGCCTGCGCGACCGGCTCGACGTCGTCCGCGCCGAGCCGACGCCGACGGGGCGTCCCGGGCGTGAGCTCTTCGACGTCCCCGGCGCCCCGCGCCCCGGACCCGGCTCACCGGTCCCGGTCCGCCTCCTCGCCGAGTACGACAACCTCTGGCTCGCGCACGCCGAGCGGGCGCGCGTCATCGAGCCGGAGCACCGGGACCGTACCCGCTCACCCAACGGCGTGCTGCCCGGGCGCGTGCTGGTCGACGGCTTCGTCCGCGGCACGTGGAGCCTGCGCCGCGAGCGCTCCGCGAGCACCGCCACCCTCGAGGTGACGCCGTTCGCCCCGCTGCCGCACGCGACCCGCGCCGGGCTCGTCGACGAGGGGCGCGCACTCGCCCGCTTCATGGCCGACGACGCGACCGCCCACGACGTCGTCGTGCTGGACTCGACGTGACGTGGCGTGACGTGACGGCGCCTCAGGGGTCCACCGGTGCGCGCCGGCCCGGGTCGGTCGCTCAGGCGGCCAGCGGCAGCTGGTCGACGTTCTGGTCGGCCCGCAGGTCCCCGGTCTCGCCGTCCGCGACCGCCCGGCGGCCGAGCACCAGGACGTACGCCCAGTAGGCCGCGAGCACGAGCGCGCCGATGACGATCTTGAGCCACCACGGCAGCGGCGACGGCGTGACGAAGCCCTCGACGAGGCCCGAGACGCCGAGCACGCCGACGAGGCCGAGCGCGACGACGAAGAGCGAGCGCCCCTCCTCGGACAGCGCCCGACCGCGCGGGCGGCCGCCCGGGTCGATGATGGTCCAGAAGATCTTCAGCCCGGCGGCGCCGGCGACGAAGATCGCCGTGAGCTCCATGAGGCCGTGCGGCAGGATCAGGCTGAAGAAGACCCCCAGGCCGTCGTGCAGCGCCATGACCGCCCCGGCCGAGCCGACGGCGACCGCGTTCTGCACCAGGACGTACACCGGCAGGATGCCCGTGATCCCGAAGGCCACGCACTGCGCGGCGATCCAGGCGTTGTTGGTCCACACCTGGGCCGCGAAGCTCTGGCCCGGGTAGTTCGAGTAGTAGTTCGCGAACTCCTCGTCCGCGTACTGCTGGAGCTGGCTCGGGGTGCCCATCGCCGCCTGGGCGTCCGCGTCGCCGTAGACGTGCAGCCCGCTGACCACAGCGATCGCGCAGAACGCGAGGGTGACCCCGACCGTCCACCACCGCACGCGGTAGAACGCCACGGGCACGACGACGGCGACGAAGCGCACGACGTCGCGCCACGACGGGTCGTGCGAGCCGGAGATGGCGTTGCGCGCACGGCCGAGCACGTCCGAGAGCCGCGAGACGACCGACGGGTCGGGCGCGACCGAGCGCACGGTCGACAGGTGGGTGGCGACCTCCTGGTAGAGCCGCACCAGCTCGTCCGCTTCGGCGCCCGTGAGCCCGGACCGGCGGGACAGCTCGTCCAGGCGCGCCCACGTGGGCGCGTGCACGGCGGAGAACGCGTCGAGGTCCACGGCCGGTAGCCTGCCACACGGCCGGTACTCTCCTGCAGGATCGGTGGGGAGAACCGCGGGCGGACGGCGGGAGGGGCGGCAGCGGTGCAGGACGACGAGATCGTCATCGGCGAAGGTGTCGCGCTCGACGCGCGTCCGGCCTCGTTCGCGACGCGGATGCTCGGTGCCCTGATCGACGTCGTGGCGCTGGGCATGCTCGGGACCGTCTTCATCATCGTCGCCAGCACGGCCGGTCGAGGCCTGGACGAGGCCGCTTTCGCCGCGCTCGCGATCGTGCTCGTCGTGACGGTCCTCGTCGTGATCCCGGTGACCGTCGAGTCGCTGACCCGCGGCCGGTCGCTCGGGAAGCTCGCGCTGGGTCTGCGCGTGGTCCGCGACGACGGTGGACCCATCCGCGTGCGGCACGCCGTGATCCGCGCGCTCGTCGGCGTGCTCGAGCTGTGGTTCACCTCGGGCGGCATCGCGATCATCGCGTCGCTCGCGCACCCCAAGGGCAAGCGCCTGGGCGACATGCTCGCCGGCACCTACGCCGTCCGCGTCCGCGGCGGCCAGCGGGCGCTGCCGCCGCTGACGATGCCGTACGAGCTCGCCGCCTGGGCACGCAACGCCGACATCCGCCGCCTGCCGGACGGCCTGGCCCTGTCCGCGCGGCAGTTCCTCGGCCGCTCCGCGACCCTGCACCAGGCGTCCCGCGTGCGGCTCGGCAACCAGATCGCGGGCGAGATGGAGCGCTACGTCGCGCCCGGTCCCCCGCTGGGCACCCACCCCGAGCGCTTCATCGCCGCGGTGCTGGCCGAGCGCCGCGACCGCGAGTACGCC
>CAUQTR010000493.1:0-2531 GCA_963521045.1 uncultured Actinotalea sp. | reverse complement strand
CCCCGACCGCGTCTCGTACGTGCGGTGCCAGCGCTGCGAGCGTCCCGTCTGCGCCGAGTGCCAGGTCCCCGCCGCCGTCGGCGTGCACTGCGTGGACTGCGTGCGGGACGCCGCACGCACCGCCCCGGTCCACCGGACGGCCTTCGGCGCGCGCGTCCGGGGGGGTCGGCCGGTGGTGACGCTCACCCTCATCGGGCTGTGCGTCGCCAGCTACGTGCTGCAGTGGGTGCTCGGCTGGTCGTGGACCGGCCTGCTCGCGTTCCAGGCCGCCTCCGCGATGGCGGAGCCGTGGCGCTTCGTCACCGGCGCCTTCGTGCACTCGACGCAGGGCTCCTTCGCCTTCACCCACATCGGCTTCAACATGTACGTCCTGTGGATCATCGGGCGCGAGCTCGAGGTGGCGCTGGGGCGCTGGCGGATGGCGGCCCTCTTCCTGGTCTCGGCGCTGGGCGGGCACGTCATGGTCATGCTGCTCGCGGGCAGCGCCGACTGGTTCCAGGTCGTCGTCGGCGCGTCCGGAGGCGTCTTCGGTCTCTTCGGGGCGCTCGTGCTCGTGCTGCGCCGCATGCGCCGCAGCGCCCGCGGCGTCCTCACGGTCATCGCCATCAACGCGGTGATCGGCTTCGTCGTCCCCAACATCGCCTGGGAGGCGCACCTCGGCGGGCTCCTGGCGGGCGCGGCCCTCGGTGCGGCGTACGCGTACGCCCCCCGCGACCGGCGGACCGTCGTCGGCGTCACCGCGACCGCGGCCGCCGTCGTCGTCCTGGTGCTGCTGGCGGGGCTCCGCGTCGCACTGCTCTAGGTGTACTGACCCGCAGCGTTGTTGACGCGGTCGATGGGTCGTAGGCCGCCGATGCCGAGGTGGGGTCGGTCCAGGTTGTAGCGGTCGAGCCAGTCGGGCAAGAGCGCGGAGCGTTCGGTGTTGGAGTTGAAGACGCGCGAGTAGGCCCATTCGGCGGCCAGGGTGCGGTTGAGGCGTTCTGCCTTGCCGTTGGTCCAGGGGCAGTGCGGGCGGATGAACTTCAAGGTGATGCCGAGGTCGGCGGCGGTGTCACGGAACGCGTGCGAGAGCCGGTAGTTCTTGGCGTTGTCGCTGATCACGCGCTCGACGGTGATGCCGTGGCCCGCATAGAACGCTGCCGCGCGGGCAAGGAACCCGGCGCAGGTGGTTCCCTTCTCGTCGTCGTGGATCTCGGCGTAGGCCAGGCGTGAGTGGTCGTCGATCGCGGTGTGGACGTAGTCGTAGCCCAGCCCGCGCTTGTTCGCGGGTCGTTCGGCCCGACCGTGGGCTTTCCATCCGCCGCCGTCGGGGATGCGGCCGAGCTTCTTGACGTCGATGTGCACCAACGAGCCCGGGTAGGGGTGCTCGTAGCGGTGCGAGGAACGCCGCGAGGCGCGGATCGGCAGGCCGGTCAGCGGGTCGCACTCACGCAGCAGCGGGGTGCGGTGGCGGGCCAGGACCCGCCCGACGGTCGAGGCGGGAAGGCCCAGGTGGTGCCCGATCCAGACCGGCCCGCGCCGGGACAGCATCCGAGCGATCCGCACCCGCGTCTCCACACATGGCGAGGTCCGCCGCGGGTGGCTGTGAGCGTGGCTGGGGCGGTCCGCCAAGCCCGCCGGGCCCTCTACCTGGAAGCGGCGCCACCACCGCCACGCCGTCGTGCGCGAGACGCCCATCTCCGCCGCCACATGCGCGACCGGACGACCACTGGCGATGCGCTGGACCATGACCCGCCTGCCGGCAGGGGTCAGCCGGGCGTTAGCGTGGGACACGAGAGACCTCCGTTGGTCAGAGTCGGTTCCTAGACAGCTCCAACTCGACCCGGAGGTCTCTCTTCACGTCAACAACGGTCTTGGTCAGTACATCTAGGGCCGACCCGTCCCGCGGGCCGCGGCGTCCGGTCGTCCCCAGAGTTGCTCACACCTGTGGAACTACACGGCTGTAGTTATCCACAGAGTTCTGCACCCCTGGGGAGAACCTCCGGGTACGACGCAGCCCGGCACGCGGGGCGTGCCGGGCTGCGGTGGGGGCCGGGAGCTCGATGTCCGGGAGCTCGGTGCCCGGGAGCTCAGTGTCCGGGAGCTCAGTGCCAGCGGGTCGTGAGCGAGAAGCCCGCGATGATGAGGACGAAGCCGATCGCCAGGTTCCAGCTGCCGATGCCCGGCACCGGGTACTGGGACTGGGAGATGTAGGTGACGACCACCCAGAGCAGCCCGAGCACCATGAGCGTCAGCATGACCGGCACGAGCCATCGCGGGTTCGTCTTCGGCGCCTGCGCCGCGGGGGGCGGCACGTAGGCCGGCTTCTTGCGCGGCTTCGACTCGGGCACGTGGTCTCCTGGCGCTGCGACGGTCTCGGCACCGGGTGCCGGGGTTTCGTCGTCTAGCGTAGTGGCACCGCCTCAGCGGGCCGGGAGGGAGCACCATGTCGGAGCGGCGCAGCAACGCGCACACTGCCGCCCGCCCCGGTGCGGACGGCGAGCAGCCCGGCGGGGCGTTCGACGCGGACGCCGACGCGCGCGAGCCCGAGC
>CAUQTR010000492.1:0-2532 GCA_963521045.1 uncultured Actinotalea sp. | reverse complement strand
CCTTACCGCCTCCCGGGCCCTCATACCGACGCGCCCGTCCCGCCCGTTCCCGGGCACCACGCGGCCGTGGAGCTGCCGGCATGAACGGCCTCACGCTCCCGCCGTCGTTCGCGGCCAAGGCCGCGCTCGGGCCGGAGTGGGCCTCGTGGCTCGACGCCCTGCCGCGCCTGGTGCGCGACCTGCTCGACGAGTGGCGCCTGACGCCCGACGGCGACCCGCGGCACGGCGAGTGCGCCCTGGTGGTGCCGGTGCGCACCGACATGGGCCGCGCGGCGGTGGTCAAGGTGACGTGGCCGCACTGGGAGGCGCGGACCGAGCACCTCGCGCTCCAGCGCTGGCACGGCTCCGGCGCCGTCGAGCTGCTGCGCGCCGACCCGCACCGCCTCGCGCTCCTGCTCGAGCGCGCGCACACCGCCGACCTGCTCTCGGTGCCCGACGACGAGGCGTGCGAGGTCGTCGGCGGTCTCTACGGGCGCCTGCACGTCCCCGCGCTGCCGCAGCTGAGGCCGCTCTCGGCGTGCGTGGCCGGCTGGACCGAGCGCATGGCGGCCCTGCCCCGCAACGCGCCGGTGCCGCACCGGTTCGTCGAGCAGGCCGTCGCACTCGGTCGGGCCTTCATCGCCGATCCCGCGACGGACGGCACGCTCGTGCACACCGACCTGCACCACCAGAACGTGCTCGCCGCCGAGCGTGAACCCTGGCTCGCGATCGACCCCAAGCCGCTGTCGGGGGACCCCCACTACGAGGTGGCGCCCATGCTGTGGAACCGGTGGGACGACGCCGTCGCCTCGGGCGACCTGCGCGGCGCGCTGCGCCGCCGCATGGACGTGCTCACCGACGCCGCGGGGCTCGACCACGACCGCACCCGGGACTGGGTGGTCGTCCGGATGATGTGCAACGCCCTCTGGGCGATCGAGGACGCTGCAGCGCGGCCCGGTGGGTTGACCGACGCCGACCGGCGCTGGTTCGACGTCTCGGTCGCGGTCGTCAAGGCCGTGCTGGACTGAGCCGGCGCTCCGTTGCGGGCCGCGCGCCGGCGCCCGAGTCGGGGCGCCGGTGCGCCCCGTGCCATGCTCACGGGCATGATCGACCTGTTCGCAGACGGTGACCTCGTGGCGACGCGCACCCACACCCGGTACGAGTTCTCGGCCGGCGGACGCATCGTCGCCAGCACCCGCAACCGCCCGGTCGCGCCGACCCACTGGTGGAGCTACGTCGCCCGTCTGCTCGTGTCCAGGAACGCGACCCGGCGCTGGGAGATCGACGTCCTCGACGCCTCCGACGTCCCACGGTGGCAGATCACGCTCGCGCCCGGCGGCCCCCACACCTTCGCGGCCGACGTCACCCTTCCGGACGGCACCCCGGTCGGCCGGGCGAGCGCCGACGGCGGTCTCTTCAACCCCTTCCCCAGGATCGAGCTCACCGACCCCACCGGCGCGCGGCTGGGCCACGCGACCAGCAAGGGCGCGCCGCAGGTCTTCGACGCCGATGACCGCCTCATCGCCGAGCTCACCTGGCAGGGCGCCGAGCGGCCGTTCGACAAGCCGAGGTGGAGGCTGGCCTTCGTCCGTCCCGACGTCACGGCTGAGCTGCGCGCCGTGGTCGTGGCAGCGATCATCGCGTGGGAGCTGCCCCGCTGACACGGGCGTCGCGGCGCGACCCTGCTCGTCAGAGCTCGAGCAGCATCCGCGTGTTGCCGAGGGTGTTGGGCTTGACCCGGGCGAGGTCGAGGAACTCCGCGATGCCGTCGTCGTGCGAGCGCAGCAGCTCGGCGTAGACCTCGGCGTCCACGGGCGTCCCGGCGATGGTCCGGAAGCCGTGCGCCCCGAAGAAGTCGACCTCGAAGGTCAGGCAGAACAGGCGCCGCAGACCGAGGCCGCGTGCGCGCTCGACCAGGTCGCCCAGCAGCGCGTGCCCGACCCCGCGGCCGCGCCACGCCGGGTGCACCGCGAGCGTGCGGATCTCGGCCAGGTCCGCCCACATCACGTGGACGGCGCCGCAGCCGATGAGCGCACCCGTCGCGTCCTGCGCGACGACGAACTCCTGGACCGACTCGTAGTACCCGACGAGCTCCTTGGCGAGCAGGATGCGCGACTGCGCGTACGGCTCGACGAGGTCACGGATCTCCCGCACGTCGCGCGGCAGCGCCGGGCGGACGGTGTACGGCTGCTCCGGCGCGACCGCCTGCACGGCGGGGTCGGTGGGGTCGGCGGACGTCACGCGGTCACGCTAGGGCACGTCGGGTGCCGTCGCCCGGACGTCCGGACCGCGGAGCCGCGACCCGGCGCGGGACACTGGACCCATGACGGGCACCGGGCTGCGCAACCGCGGCGTGCAGGCGGCGCTGCTCTCGGCCGCGCTGTTCGGCGCCGGGACGCCGCTGGCGAAGCTGCTGCTGGGCGAGACGTCGCCGTGGCTGCTCGCCGGGCTGCTCTACCTCGGCTCGGGGCTCGGGCTGACGCTCGTCCGGCTGGTCCGCCGCGCACCGCGCGTGCACCTGCCGCGCGCCGACGTGGCGCCCCTGGTCGGCGC
>CAUQTR010000491.1:0-2533 GCA_963521045.1 uncultured Actinotalea sp. | reverse complement strand
CGCCTAGGTCCCCGTGACCGACGCCGTGCCGTCGCCTCCGCGGCCGAGCAGCGGGCCGAGCGACGGGGCCAGGTCGCCCCATGCCCCGGGCGCGAGGCGCACGACGTCGAGGCCCAGCCAGCCTGCGAGCTCGCGGAGCTCGGCGGCGAGCTCGGGTGCCGTGCCCGCGGGGGCGTGCGGCTCGAGGTGCGCCGCCTGCACGAGGAGCACCCCCGCGGAGCGGTCCGCCTTGAGGTCGACGCGCGCGGCGATCTGCTCACCGAGCAGGAACGGCAGCACGTAGTACCCGTGCACGCGCTGCGCGGCCGGGACGTAGATCTCGATCCGGTACCGGATGCCGAACAGCTCCTCGAGCCGCCGCCGCTCGAACACGAGCGGGTCGAACGGGCTGAGGAGCGCACGACCACCGGCTCGCCGGGGCAGCGACGCGTCGCGGTGCAGGTAGGTCGGCCGCTCGTCCCAGCCGGCGACCTGGACCGGGCTCAGCACCCCCTCCTCGACCAGCTCGTCGACCGCCGTGCGGGTCTTGGCGAGGTTGCGCAGGCGGAAGTAGTCGCCGAAGCAGGCCGCGGTGCCGATGCCGTGCGCCCGCGCGCCGATCTCGACGAGCGCCCGCACCGCGTCCTGCTCCGACGGCTCCGGCGCCGCGAGCACCGCCGGGGGCAGCACGCGCTCCGTGAGGTCGTAGCAGCGCTCGAAGGCCGCGTTGCGCCGCGCGGAGGTCACCTCGCCGGTGAAGAAGAGGAACTCGAGCACCCGCTTGGAGGTCGTCCAGTTCCAGCCCCAGTCCACGCGCTCACGCGGGTGCTCGTGCTCCAGCGCCGCGTGGACCTCGCGCGCCGTGACGGGGCCCCGCTCGCTCACCAGCGCCCGGACCTCCTCGATCGCCGTCGAGTGCTGCAGCGGCACCTCGCGGATGGTGCCCCAGGCGTGCTCGCGGTAGGCCCGCTGCCGCCAGCCCAGCAGGCGGTAGGTCGACGGCGGGACGAACGACGCCTCGTGGGCCCAGCACTCGACGAGCCGCCGGGGTGCGCGGCCCGCCGCCCGGTCCAGGAGCCCGACGTCGTAGCTGCCGAGGCGTGAGTACGTGGGCATGAGGTGGGCCCGGGCCAGGACGTTGACCGAGTCGATCTGCAGCAGGCCGAGCCGGTCGATCACGCTCTGGAGCCCGCGCATCGTCACCGCCGACGAGCCGACCTGCCCGTCCCGCCCACCTGGCCCCGTCGGCCCGTCCGTGCGGCCGGTCGCGACCGGTCTCGGCCGGTCGAGCCCCTGGGCCCGCAGCGCGACGCGACGCGCCTGGCTGAGCGTCAGCCGTTCGACGGCACGGGGGCGGCCCGACGGTCCGGGTGGGACCGGCGGGACCCGTGGAGCCGACGGCGCCGACGGGGCCGACGGGGCCGACGGGGAGGGGCGCGAGGTGGGCATGGACCCATCCTCGCGCCCCCCACCGACACCGGTGCGTGGCGTGCCGTGCGACTCAGACGGCGTGCGCCGCGACGCTCACCGGGGCGTCGAGCCGGATGACGCCGTAGCTCCACCCCCGCCGCCGGTACGCCACGGACGGCAGCGCGGTCTCCGCATCGATGAAGAGGTAGAAGTCGTGGCCCACCATCTCCATCTCGTAGAGGGCGTCGTCGAGCGTCATGGGCTGCGCCTGGTGCAGCTTCTCGCGGATGACGACCGGCGAGTCGCCCCAGGTGGACTCCACCGCGTCACCGTCCGCCGTCGGCCGCGCGGCGACCGGGGCGCCCTCGGACGGCTCGTCGTCGACCAGCTGGGGCGGCCGGACGTCCACGGGGGCCAGCGGCGTGTCCTTGTGGTGGTCCTTCTTGCGGTCGCGCGCTCGCCTGAGCCGCTCGATGAGCTTCGTCGTCGCTGCGTCGAGGGCCGCGTAGGGGTCGTCCGCGCTCGCCTCCGCCCGCACCACGGGTCCCTTGCCACGCACCGTGAGCTCCACCCGCTCCGAGATCTCGGACAGACGGGGGTTCTTCTCGTGGGTGACCTCCACGTCGACCCGCATCGCGCGGGGCGCGAGCTGCGTGACCTTCGCGAGCTTGTCCTCGACGTGGCGGCGGAAACGCTCGGGCACCTCGGTGTGGCGACCGACGACGACGATCTCCATGGCAGACCTCCTGGTACGGGGCGGCGCCTAGGCCGCCCGGGGAACTCGGGGACGCCCTCATCGGGCGGACGGCGCGCACCACCCCCTCGACGAGGAGGACCGGCTCGGGGGGGACGGGGCGACCCGCCTGCACTCGCCTCGCTCCCGCCCCGGGGGGCGGTGGGCTGCGCAGGCCGTCGACGGCTCCATGCACCGACGTTAGCCGCCCGCGGCCGGATCGGTGAACCGGACGGCCTCCTCGTCCGGGCGTGGCGCGTCGCCCGCCGTCCGGTGCGTCCGGGAGTGCGCCGGTTCGGGCGTCGCGGCGAGCACCACGGCGCCGAGCACGAGCGCCCCGTGCCCGCGCAGCGCCAGCTCGCACGCGCCGATCGTGGCGCCCGTGGTGACGACGTCGTCCACGAGGAGCAC
>CAUQTR010000490.1:0-2533 GCA_963521045.1 uncultured Actinotalea sp. | reverse complement strand
ACGTCAGCCCGTACGCCGCCGCGGCCGCCTGCACACGGGGCGCGACGTCGACGTCGGCCAGGGCGGGCGCGCGATCGGCGGGATGCTGCAGCGGGGCCCACCAGTGCAGGAGGTTGACCAGGTCGGCGACGCGCGTCGTCGGCCGGGCCAGGTCGAAGTCGATGAGGGCGACCGGGCGCCCGTCGCGGAACACCACGTTGCCCGGGCAGTAGTCCTGGTGCGCGACGAGCTCGGGGGCGTCGAAGAGCGGCTCCGGCGGCGGCTCCGGCGTCCCGGGGATGGCGCCGAAGACCGCGTCGGGCGGCGGCACCCAGCCCTCGGCCGCGTCGTGGAGGCGCCGGACGAGGCGGACCAGGTCGAGGAGCACCTCGTCGGTCGTGGCGGCGTCGGGCAGCGGGGCGACCGGGACGTCGCCGGGCACGAAGGAGAGCACCTCGCGACCCTGGCCGTCCACCCCGTGAGGCTCGGGAGCAGCGTCGAAGCCCTGCTCGCGCACATGACGCAGGTACGCCTGGACGGTCGCGGTGAAGGGCCGCACCGGCCGGCGGACGGTCGCTCCGACGCGCACCACGTGCGTCACGCCGTCCGAGGCCAGGACCTCCTCCGTGTCGGGCGCCATGGCGAGAACCTAGCGCCGGCCCGGCGAGCCGCGCGGGACCGGCCGGACCTCAGGCGGCGCCCCCGACACCGGCCGCCGGCAGGACGACGTCGTCGATGATGGCGACGACGTGGTCGCGCGTGACGGGCTCGTTGAGGAAGACCATCCGGTAGACGACCATCGCCGGGACCGCGAGCGCCAGGACGTCCAGGTCGCGGCCGGCGAGCACCTCGCCCCTGTCGCGCGCACGCTCGAGCACGGCCCGGACGAGCGCCGTCCGCGGCGAGAGAAGACGCTCGCGCACGACCGCGGCCAGTCCCGGCTCCTGCGGGAACACGGCGCACAGCCCGGCCACGATGCGGCTGTTGCGGTCCTCGCCCTGGACGCCCAGCCCGTCGAGGAGCGCGAGGAGGTCGTCGCGCAGGGACCCGTGGTCGGGCAGCTGGGTCGCGGCGGCGTCGACCGCCGGGATGCTCGCCACCGCGTCCACCACGAGGTGCGCCTTCGACGGCCACCGCCGGTACAGCGTCGCCTTGCCGGCCTTCGCGCGCGTCGCGACCATCTCGATCGTCATCGCCTCGTACCCGGTCTCGGCGAGCACGTCGAGGGCCGCCTCGAGGATCACCGGGTCGCGCGTCCGGTCCCGGGGGCGGCCGAGCGACGGAGCGGAGAGCCCCGGCACCCCGAGCACCGGATCGGCGAGCGCGCCGGCCACCTGCGCGTCGACCGACCGATGCAGGTCGGTGAGCGCCTGCTTGAAGTTCATGTCGCCATCCCGTCGTCGGCGCGGCTGTGGCCCCTAGGGTACGCCGTCGTTCCGAAACAGCAATGTTCCGAAACGCAGTAGTTCCAGAACGCGTGCGTTTCGTATAGCGTCGGGCTCGCTGCGCCGTCCGACGCAGGGTCCGCACCATCCCTGGGAGCCCCTCATGGCCTCGATGCTCGACCGGCTCGGCCGGTTCTCCTACCGACGGCGACGCGTCGTCGTCACTCTCTGGCTCGGCGTCCTGGTGCTCGTGGGCTGGGCCTCCTCCAGCACGCCCGAGCCGACCGTCAGCTCGTTCTCCATCCCGGGCACCGAGGCCCAGGAGACCGTCGACCTGCTCGAGGAACGCTTCCCGGAGATGGCAGCCGGCAGCGCCGAGGCCCGGGTCGTCCTCGCCGTCGGCGAGGGCGGGCGCCTCGACGACCCCGCGATCGCGGCCGCCGTGCAGCAGGTGCTGGCCGAGATGGCGACCGGCCCCCAGGTGGTGTCGGTCACCGATCCCTTCGCCGTCGGCCCGGTGAGCGAGGACGGCACCGTCGCGCTGGCCCAGGTCACCTACGACGTCGGGCCGACGGGTGTCACGGACGAGGCCCGGGACGCCCTCGCCGAGGCCGCCGCGGCCGGCCGCGACGCGGGCCTCGTCGTCGAGATGGCGGGCAGCGCCGTCCAGGCCGAGCCTGTCGAGGCCGCGAGCGTCGGCGTGGGGCTCGCGGTCGCCGCGCTCGTGCTGGTCGTGACCTTTGGATCCTTCGTCGCCGCCGGGCTGCCGCTGCTCACCGCCGCCGTCGGCGTCCTGCTCGGGCTCATGGGCGTCACGGTCGTCTCGGGCCTCGTCGACCTCAGCGGCGGCTCGTCCACGGGTTCGTTCGCCCTCATGCTCGGTCTCGCCGTGGGGATCGACTACGCGCTGTTCATCGTGTCCCGGTACCGGAGCGAGCTCGCCACCGGACGCGACGGCGAGGAGGCCGCGGGACGCGCCGTCGGCACGGCCGGGTCGGCCGTCGTCTTCGCCGGGCTGACGGTCGTCATCGCGCTCGCCGCGCTCGCCGTCGTCCGCATCCCGGTGATCACCGAGATGGGCATCGCCGCCGCCGGGACCGTGGCCATCGCCGTCCTGGTCGCCGTCACGCTGCTGCCAGCGCTGCTGGGCGTGGCCCGCAAGCGCGTCC
>CAUQTR010000489.1:0-2540 GCA_963521045.1 uncultured Actinotalea sp. | reverse complement strand
GCCCTCACCAGGGCCGGCCCCGACCCAGCCGCCCGGCCGCGAGCCACCGCTCGGCTGACGTCAGGGCGGCGCGCCGTGCGTCAGCAGGCCGCCCTCGGGGTGAGGGTGAGCGGGAACACGGCGCCCTCGGTCTGCGATCCGATCGTGGGGATCTCCAGGGTGATCTGCCAGTCCACGTCGAGCTTCGCGGGGCCGCCGTCGGACGCCGAGATCGCGTAGGTCCCGGCCCCGGAGAGCGGCAGGGGCGCGTTGCCGACCACGCCGCTGTAGGTCAGCGTGCCGCCGGCGGCGCCCGTGGGCGTGAAGCTGGCGGTGCCGACCATGTCCCCCGCGGTCGGGACCGTGAACGGCTGGTCGGCCCGGCAGATCGTCCCGCTGAAGGTGGTGCCCCCCGGGAGCGACGCCAGCGACCCGCTCACGTCGTAGGCGGCTGGGGACGTGTCGAGGACGAGCGTCGCCCGGGCGACGCCGCGTCGGGACCGGGCCTCGAGCGCGACCGACGCCGACTGGCCGGCCTCGCCGGGCGCCACGTAGGTGAACGTCGCGTCCGCCGGCACCTTGCTCCCGGCAGGGTCCAGCGACTCGGTACCGGTGAGCGTGCCGACCACGCTGCCGCCGACGGAACCCCCGTCGACCTTGCTGCGCGGCGCGGCGCTGATCGTCACGGTCGTGGACGGGGCGAGGCCGGACCGGGCGGCGGGCGACGTCGTCGGGTCCAGCGCCACGCAGCGACCCGACTCCCAGCCCTGCTGCGCCGCCTCGAGGATCTTCCCCGTGACCATCATCTGCGTGAGCATGGCGAGGTTCGCCCACTGGTCTGCGAACCCGGCCGGGACGTTGCCCGCGCTGCGCCCGGGGGTCCGGGTGTAGGCGGTGATCGTGCCGCCGGTGCGCGTCTCGGAGTCGGTGACCTCCGCCCACACGTTGTTCCCCGAGCCGAACTCCGCGGCCTCGCTGGTCGTCTCGACGTCGTACCCGGCGAGGCGGGCGTCGTCGTCGACCCAGGCCGTGATGGAGATCGTGATCGTGTGGTTGCTCCCGACCCGACCGCCGGCCGACGTCGAGCTGGCCGCGATGGTCGCGTCGGCGGTGAACGTCCCGTCCGGGCCGGGGCACGGGTTGACCTTCATCGCCACGCGGATCTTGCCGGTGACGCCCGCAGCGGTGGTCTCGACCGTCCAGTCCAGGGCTGCGGAGTCGACGGTCGCGTCCTGCGTCATCCGGCTGACGTCGGTGCCGCTGCTGTCGTCACGGACCGCGTGGGCGGGCTCACCGCCCGGCTCGACGTCGTTCGAGCCGGCGACGAGCCCACCGGGCGCCAGGCTCGCCATCATCATGCTGGCGAAGAGCATCGCGCCGAGGCTCGGGGCGTCCGCCGACCGCGGGGCCCCGAACGGCCCGGAGAAGGCCGGCTGGGCCGCGTAGGACTGGATCATCCCCGTCAGCGCCAGGGCCATCGCGTCGTACGCCGCGATCGCCGCCTCCGGTCCGCCCAGCTCCTCCTCCAGCCCGGACAGCGCGAGCGTCGCGTGCTCGACGGCCTGCGCATCGGTGAGGAGCCGCTCCTCCTGGGCCCGCCGGTCGAGATCCGCCACCTCGGCGGCCGCGGCGGCCAGCCCGCCCGCCTCGGTGATGGGCGGGGCGCTCGCCTGCCCACCGCCACCCGCACCGCACGCGGAGGCGAGCGCAGCGAGGGCGACCGCGAGGGCGACAGCGCGGGCCGACGGCCGACGAGCGGGCTGTACGTGGCGCATGGGTCTCTCCCGACCTGCATCGCACGAAGCGGCGCGAAGCCCGGAGCCGCGACTCGCATCGTGGCACCATCGGACGATCATGAGAAGGATGAAGACCTGGCTCAGGCGTGGCCGGCCCGCTCGTGCGCGTCGTGGCCGATGGGCTCGAGCTGGAATGTGCAGTGGTCCGTGTCGAAGTGCTCGCCCAGGCACCCGCCCAGCGCGTCGAGCACCTGGCCGGCGCGTCCGCGCGCGATGCACTCCTCGTCGACGACGACGTGCGCCGACAGCGCGGGCACGCCGCTCGTGATGGTCCAGGCGTGCAGGTCGTGGACGTCGACGACTCCCGGCACCTGCTTCATGTGGTCGCGCACCCGGTCGAGGTCGATCCCGCGGGGCGTCGCCTCGAGCAGCACGTCGAGCACGTCACGCAGCAGCGCCCACGCGCGCGGGAGGATGAAGAGCCCGATCCCGGCCGACGCGACGACGTCGGCGCGCGTCCAGCCGGTCGTCGCGATGACGACACCAGCGACGATCACGGCCACCGAGCCCAGCAGGTCGCCCAGCACCTCGAGGTAGGCGCCGCGCACGTTGAGGCTCTCGCGCTGCCCGTCGCGCAGGAGGCGGAGCGCCACGACGTTCGCGACCAGGCCGACGGCGGCGACAGCGAGCATCGGCCCGGTGGCGACGTCGTGCGGCGACGACCAGCGGCGCACCGCCTCGACCACGACCCACACGCCGAGCCCGCCGAGCAGGAGCGCGTTGGCGAGCGCGGCGAGGGCCTCGGCGCGCTGGAGCCCGAAGGTG
>CAUQTR010000488.1:0-2542 GCA_963521045.1 uncultured Actinotalea sp. | reverse complement strand
GACGCGGCGCGGGCTGAGGCGCGGGCCACGAGCGGGCGCCCCGCGAGCTGACGCCGGCGGCGCCCGGGGACCTGCCACCGGACGCCTGGGACCTCCGTCCTGCAAGACCACAGGGGCGGTATGCACGGGTCTGCGTCTACGATCCGAAACGGCACCGGCTCGCCCGGTGGTCGCACCATCGCTGCTGCGTCCGGAGGAACAGTGACCCACGAGACCTCGTCCCCGCTCGAGAACCTGCTGGCGGAGAGCCGGAGCTTCCCGCCGAGCCCCGAGTTCGCCGCGCAGGCCAACGCCCGCCCCGAGATGTACGCCTGGGCCTCGTCCGACCGGCTCGGCTTCTGGGCCGAGCAGGCGCGCTCCCTGCTCACGTGGGAGAGGCCGTTCACCGAGGTGCTCGACTGGTCCGGCGCCCCCGTCGCGCGGTGGTTCGCCGACGGCACGCTCAACGCCTGCTACAACGCCGTCGACCGGCACGTCGAGGCGGGCCACGGCGACCGGGTCGCGATCCACTTCGAGGGTGAGCCCGGCGACACGCGCACCGTCACCTACGCCGAGCTCCAGGTCGAGGTCTCCCGCGCGGCGAACGCGCTCACGGCGCTCGGCGTGGGCACCGGCGACCGCGTGGCGATCTACCTGCCGATGATCCCCGAGGCCGCGGTCGCGATGCTGGCGTGCGCGCGGATCGGCGCGGTGCACTCGGTCGTCTTCGGCGGCTTCTCCGCCGAGGCCCTGCGCTCCCGCATCGCGGACGCCGAGGCGACGGTCGTCATCACGGCCGACGGCGGCTACCGACGGGGCAACGCCACGGCGCTCAAGCCCGCGGTCGACGAGGCGGTCGGGTCGGGCGACGGCGAGGAGCGCGTCTCCTCGATCAAGCACGTCCTCGTCGTTCGCCGCACGGGCCAGGACGTCGCCTGGGACGACAGCCGCGACGTGTGGTGGCACGAGGCGCTCGCGGCCGCGAGCGACCAGCACACCCCGGTCGCGGTCGAGGCCGAGCACCCGCTGTTCATCCTCTACACGTCCGGCACCACCGGGAAGCCCAAGGGCATCTTCCACACCACGGGCGGCTACCTCACCCAGACCGCGTACACCCACCTCAACGTCTTCGACCTCAAGCCCGAGACGGACGTCTACTGGTGCACGGCCGACGTCGGCTGGGTCACCGGGCACTCCTACATCGTCTACGGGCCGATGGTGAACGGCGCGACCCAGGTGATGTACGAGGGCACGCCGGACACCCCGCACAAGGCGCGCTGGTGGGAGGTCGTCGAGAAGTACGGCGTGACCATCCTCTACACGGCGCCGACGGCGATCCGCACGTGCATGAAGTGGGGCGAGGAGTTCCCGCGCCGGCACGACCTGTCCTCGCTGCGCCTGCTCGGCAGCGTCGGCGAGCCGATCAACCCCGAGGCCTGGATGTGGTACCGCCGCGTGATCGGCGGCGACCGCACGCCCGTCGTCGACACGTGGTGGCAGACGGAGACCGGCGCGATCATGATCTCGCCGCTGCCGGGCGTGACCGCGGCCAAGCCGGGCTCCGCGCAGACGCCGCTGCCGGGGATCTCCGCCGACGTCGTCGACGAGGAGGCACGCCCGGTGCCGAACGGTTCGGGCGGGTACCTCGTGCTCACCGAGCCGTGGCCGGCGATGCTCCGCGGCATCTGGGGCGACCCGGAGCGCTACGCGGACACGTACTGGTCGCGGTTCCAGGGCATCTACTTCGCGGGTGACGGCGCCAAGAAGGACGACGACGGCGACGTGTGGCTGCTCGGCCGCGTGGACGACGTCATGAACGTGTCGGGCCACCGGCTGAGCACCACCGAGATCGAGTCGGCGCTGGTCTCGCACCCGATGGTCGCCGAGGCCGCCGTCGTCGGGGCGAGCGACGAGACGACGGGGCAGGCGGTCGTCGCGTTCGTCATCCTGCGGGCCGAGCACCTCGCGAAGGTCGACGAGCCGGGCGAGGGCGCCGACGTCGCGCAGACGCTGCGCGCGCACGTCGCCAAGGAGATCGGCCCGATCGCCAAGCCGCGGACGATCCTCGTGGTCACCGAGCTGCCCAAGACGCGCTCCGGCAAGATCATGCGGCGCCTGCTGCGCGACGTCGCCGAGCACCGCAAGGTCGGCGACGTCACGACGCTCGCCGACTCGTCGGTGATGGACCTCATCAGCGCCGGGCTGAACGCGCCGGCCGCGTCGAACGAGGGCTGACCCGGCCCGACGGCCCGACGGCCGGACCGCGCCGGCAGTGGTGGGATGGACCTCATGACCCCCTCCCTGCCGCCGGTCCGGGCCGTCGGCCCCGGTTCCCGCCTGCCCGCCGACGACGCCACCGCGGTCCGCTCGCTCGCCGCGGCCGCGCAGGAGCACGACGGGATCGAGGCGCTCGGCGAGCAGACGCTGCTGGACCTCGCGGCCGAGGCGCCCGTGCGCCACCTGCTCCTCACGCCCGCCCAGCACGCCGCTCCGTCGCACGGACGCGCCGCTCCCCTGCTCGGGTACGCAGCGGTGCGGCTCGACGGGCCGGCCGGGCAGGCCA
>CAUQTR010000487.1:0-2547 GCA_963521045.1 uncultured Actinotalea sp. | reverse complement strand
GGCCGGCGGGCGCGGCGCGGACCGCACGGGCCCGGTCGTGCCGGGCCTGCCGGAGGGGCTGGTGGTGGTTGCGGTGCTCACGGTGGTGCTCCTCTCGTCGGCTCGTCGGTCGGGCCGTGCCACCACCGTGGGGGCGGGAGCACCGGGTGCACCCGTGCACCCCTGGTGAAGAACCGCGGTTCTTCTCGTCCCCGGAACCTGGTGCGGCGCCTTCCGCGCTGCCAGCGTGGCGGGATGACGACGACGCAGACGCCGCCCCGGGACGCGCCCCCCGCCGACGGCCTGACGATCGGGCGGCGCATCCGGCACCTGCGCACCGCGCGCGGGATGACGCTCGAGGAGCTCGGCGCCGCCGTCGGCCGGGCACCGTCCCACCTGTCGATGCTCGAGAACGGGCACCGGGAGGCGAAGGTCTCGCTGCTGCAGGACGTCGCCGCCGCGCTGGGGGTCGGGATCGCGACGCTGCTCGTCGACGAGGCCCCCTCCCCCCGTGCCGCCCTCGAGATCGCACTCGTCCGGGCCCAGCGCGGACCGCTGTTCCCGTCGCTCGGCATCCCGGAGGTGGCGGTCGGGCGGTCACTGCCGAACGACGCGCTCCACGCGCTGGTGCGGCTGCAGGAGGAGGTGCAACGCCTCCTGACCGAGCGGGCCGCGACGCCGGAGGAGGCGCGTCGGGCCAACGCCGAGCTGCGCGCGACCATGCGCGCGCAGGACAACTGGTTCCCCGAGCTCGAGGAGCACGCGACCCGGCTCCTCGCGGCGGTCGACCACCCGGGCGGGCCGCTGTCGCAGCGCGGCACGGCCGAGATCGCCGCGCACCTGGGCTTCTCGCTGCACCACGTGCACGACCTGCCGCACTCGACCCGCTCGGTCACCGACCTCGCTCACCGACGGATCTACCTGCCCCACGCGACGTCGGCCGACCCGCGCTCCCCCCTGCTCCAGGCGCTGGCGTCCTACGTGCTCGGGCACCGCGAGCCCACCGACTACGGCGACTTCCTGCGCCAGCGCGTCGAGGCGAACTACCTCGCGGCCGCGCTCCTGCTCCCGCAGGACGGGCCTGCCGGCGCGGTCGCGATGCTGCGCGAGGCGAAGCTGGCCCGGCGCCTGTCGGTGGAGGACCTGCGCGACGCGTTCGCCGTCCCGTACGAGACGGCCGCGCACCGCTTCACCAACCTGGCGACCCGGCACCTCGACATCCCGGTGCACTTCATGAAGGTCCACGAGAGCGGGACCCTGCACAAGGCGTACGAGAACGACGGCGTCGCGTTCCCGAGCGACCCGCTGGGCGCGATCGAGGGGCAGCCCGTGTGCCGACGCTGGACCGCCCGCGTCGTCTTCGCGATCCCGGACCGGATCAGCCCGTACCACCAGTACACGGACACGCCGTCGGGCACGTTCTGGTGCACGTCACGCGTCCAGTCCACGCCGGACGGCGAGTTCTCGGTGAGCGTCGGTGTGCCGTTCTCCCAGGTCCGGTGGTTCCAGGGCCGCGAGACCCGTGAGCGCGGCACGTCACGGTGCCCCGACCCGGCCTGCTGCCGACGCCCGCCGGACGAGCTCGCCGAACGCTGGGCGGGACGTGCCTGGCCGTCCGCCCGCCCGCACGCCAGCACCCTTGCCGCGCTCCCGGCGGGGACGTTCCCCGGCGTCGACCAGACCGAGGTGCTCACGTTCCTGGACCGGCACGCACCAGCGCCGTGACCACGCGGCGGGCCGCGGCACGGCAGACTGGCAGGGTGCAGCCCGTGCTCCTCGCCCTCGGTGGCATCCTCACGCTCGCCGGGGCGGGCCTGCTCGTCCGGGCCTTCCGCCAGGGCCAGGCGGGCGACCGCGCCGGTGAGCGCCGCACCTTCCGGCTCGCCGTCGGTGCCCTCGCCGTGGGCTCCGCACTCTTCCTCGTGACCGTCGTGGTCGCGCGGCCCGGCTGAGAGGACAGGACATGCCCGTCGACCCGCAGACCCAGACCGCGCTGCGCGCGCTCGGCGCGGTCGGTGAGCTGCACCGCCGGATGCCGCTGCCGGTCCCCGAGGCCGACCCGTGGGAGGACGACGACCCGCTGGACGGCCGCCGGGCGTGGGTGCCCGTCGAGTTCCCGGGCATCCCGTCGGTGATCGTGCGCGTCCACCGCGACGGGCAGGACGTGGTCATCGTCGAGGACACCGTGGAGCTCGACGTCCCGCGCAGGCACACGGCCGCGGTCGTCGACGAGATCCTCGCCGGGCGGGCACGACGCCGCCTGCGCACCCGGAACTTCTTCGGGTACCTCATGGGCATCTTCCTGCACAACCCGCTGCCCGCCGATCTCGTCGTCACCGTCGGTCGCGACGGCGCGGGAGGGCCGGTCCGTTACGAGGCGCCGGTCGTCCTCACCATCGCGACGGGTGGATGGCTCGCCACGCTGCCGACCGTCGACGCGGCCGCCGAGGCCGTGGACGGCGGCACGGGTGGGCGCCCACCCGGGGCCGGGGCCGGATGACCGACGCCCCGGGGTACGACCCGTCGTTCCTCGGCCCGGACGTCCCGCTCCCGGCGCCCGTCCCCACC
>CAUQTR010000486.1:0-2549 GCA_963521045.1 uncultured Actinotalea sp. | reverse complement strand
GCGCGTGGATGGGCAGCGCGCACCTCGTCGGCGGGACCGCGCGTCGGATCGGCCGCGGTGCCCGGGACCTGGACCCGGCGCACCGCCGGGACGGCCTCGCCTTCACGCTCCTCGGTCTCGCCGTCGTGGTCGCCGCGCGCGAGTGGTGGGGCCTGTCCGGCGCCGCGGGCGACGGCGTGCACGCGGTGGTCGCGGGCACGTTCGGCGTCGTCGGCGTCGTCGTGCCCGTCCTCCTGCTGGCGGCCGCCGTCCGGCTCATGCGGCACCCGGAGCGGGTCGAGGCCAACGGGCGGATGGGCGTGGGACTCAGCGCGATCCTCATGACCGTCTGCGGGCTCGTCCACCTCGCCGAGGACCTGCCGTCGCCGCGCGACGGCTTCGCTCCGGTGCGGGACGCGGGCGGGGTGATCGGCTACCTCGTGGCGACGCCGCTGGAGCACCTCGTGACCGCCTGGGTGACCGTGCCGCTGCTGCTCCTGCTCGGCTTCTTCGGCCTGCTCGTCCTCACCGCCACCCCGGTGCACCTCATCGTGCCGCGGCTGCGCGCCGGGTACGTGCGGCTCACGGGCGGTCACCGCGCCGAGGCGGACGCCGAGGACGGCGAGGACCTGTCACGCATGCCCACCCTCGCCGAGCAGCAGGAGGAGGCGCCGCCGAAGCGTCGCCTCGGCCGGCGTCGACCCGCCCGCGCCGAGCACGGGGAGGTGCCCGAGATCGGCGCGTACGCCGGCGACGAGGCGTTCGAGTCGGCCGCCCTCACGGAGGCTGCACGGCTCGAGAACGAGGCGGCCGAGGCGGCGGCCCTGCTCGCCGCCGACGCCGCCCCGACGAGCGTGCTGCCCGCCGCGAACGTCGCCTCGACCGAGCTGGTGCCCCCGCCGACGTCGGCCGTGCCGCGCGGCGAGCAGCCGATGCTCGAGGGGGACGTGGTCTACACGCTCCCGTCCGAGGAGATCCTCGCGCGCGGCATGCCGCACAAGGTGCGCTCCGCCGCCAACGACCGGGTGGTCGAGGCGCTCACCACCGTGCTCGAGCAGTTCGACGTCGACGCCCAGGTCAGCGGGTTCAGCCGCGGCCCCACGGTGACCCGGTACGAGCTCGAGCTGGGCCCGGGCGTGAAGGTCGAGCGCGTCACCGCGCTGAGCCGCAACATCTCCTACGCCGTCGCGAGCGCGGACGTGCGCATCCTGTCGCCCATCCCGGGCAAGTCCGCGATCGGCATCGAGATCCCCAACGCCGACCGCGAGACGGTCTCGCTCGGGGACGTGCTGCGCTCGTCGGCGGCACGGCGCAGCGAGCACCCCATGGTCATCGGTGTCGGCAAGGACGTCGAGGGCGGTTACGTCGTCGCCAACCTCGCCAAGATGCCGCACCTGCTGGTCGCGGGTGCGACCGGCGCGGGCAAGTCGTCCTTCGTGAACTCGATGATCACGTCGGTCCTCATGCGGTCCACGCCGGACGAGGTGCGGATGATCCTCGTCGACCCCAAGCGGGTCGAGCTCACGCTCTACGAGAACATCCCGCACCTCATCACGCCGATCATCACCAACCCGAAGAAGGCCGCGGAGGCCCTCGAGTGGGTGGTCCGCGAGATGGAGGCGCGCTACGACGACCTCGCGATGTTCGGGTACAAGCACATCGACGACTTCAACGCGGGCGTCCGCTCCGGCAAGGTCAAGCCGCTGCCCGGCAGCGAGCGCAAGATCGCGCCCTACCCGTACCTGCTCGTGGTCGTGGACGAGCTCGCCGACCTCATGATGGTCGCGCCGCGCGACGTCGAGGCCTCGATCCAGCGGATCACCCAGCTCGCCCGCGCCGCCGGCATCCACCTGGTCCTGGCGACGCAGCGGCCGAGCGTCGACGTCGTCACGGGGCTGATCAAGGCGAACGTGCCCTCGCGCCTCGCCTTCGCGACGTCGTCGCTGACCGACTCCCGGGTCGTCCTCGACCAGCCCGGCGCCGAGAAGCTCATCGGCCAGGGGGACGCGCTGTTCCTGCCCATGGGTGCCGCCAAGCCGATGCGCGTGCAGGGCGCGTGGGTCTCGGAGAGCGAGATCCACGCCGTCGTCGAGCACGTGAAGACGCAGCTCAAGCCCGTCTACCGCGAGGACGTCGCGGCGACCGTCGCCAAGAAGCAGGTCGACGAGGACATCGGTGACGACCTCGACCTCCTGCTCCAGGCGGCCGAGCTGGTCGTCACCACGCAGTTCGGCTCGACCTCCATGCTCCAGCGCAAGCTCCGGGTCGGCTTCGCCAAGGCCGGGCGGCTCATGGACCTGCTGGAGTCGCGCGAGATCGTCGGGCCGTCCGAGGGCTCCAAGGCCCGCGACGTGCTGGTGCAGCCCGACGACCTGCCGGCGACGCTCGCGATGCTCCGGGGGGAGCCGGGCGAGGGCGGCGAGGACGCCTACGACCAGGCGGCGAGCGACGAGGACGACGACACCGACGCGTGGGGCCTGACCGGTCGGGACTGAGCCGTCGGCCCGCGGGGCCCGACGTCGCGTGCACGCCCGGTCGGCGTCGTCAGCCCACCGGTGAGGGCCGGGGGA
>CAUQTR010000485.1:0-2550 GCA_963521045.1 uncultured Actinotalea sp. | reverse complement strand
ACCTCGTACCCGGCCGCGCGCGCGACGTCGACGAGCGGCGCGAGCCCGGGGGAGTCGATGCCGTCGTCGTTGGTGATCAGCGCGCGCACGGTCAGAGCCCGAGGGCCGCCGCGAGGTCGTCGCGCACGGCGTCGAGCCGCTGGCGCGCGACCCGTCGCGCGTGACCGACCGGGTCCTCACCGCCGTCCCCCACGGGCACGACCACCTCGAGGTAGCACTTGACCTTGGGTTCGGTGCCGCTCGGCCGGACGATGACGCGCGTGCCGTCCTGCGCGACCAGGCGCAGCCCGTCGGTGGGCGGCAGCGCGTCGACGCCCTCGCCGCTGCCCTGCGACAGGTCGGTGAGCTCGACGACGTCGGAGCCGGCGAGCGTCGCGGGCGGCGCCTCCCGGACCCGCGCCATCGTGGCGGGGATCTGCGACAGGTCGCTGAACCGCGCGGAGAGCTGGTCGGTGAGGTGCAGGCCGTGCTCGACGGCGAGGTCGTCGAGCAGGTCGACGAGCGTGCGGCCCTGCGCCTTGGTCCGCGCGGCGAGCTGGGCGAGCAGCAGGGCGGCGGACAGCCCGTCCTTGTCCCGCACGCGCGCCGGGTCGACGCAGTAGCCGAGCGCCTCCTCGTAGCCGAACACGAGGTCCTCGACCCGAGAGATCCACTTGAAGCCCGTGAGCGTCGCGCGGTGCTCCATGCCGTGCGCGGCGGCGATCCGTCCCAGGAGCCGCGACGAGACGATCGAGCTGGCGAGCACGCCGCGCGCGCCGTCGGACGACGGGTGCGCCGCACGCCACCGGTCCGCCCGGTCGGACCCGAGGAGCGCGCCGACCTCGTCGCCGTGCAGCATGCGCCAGCCCGACGCCGCCGCCGGGTCGCGGCCCGTGACCGAGCTCGCGTGGCCCAGACGCGGGTCGCGGACGGCCACCGCGCACCGGTCGGCGTCCGGGTCGTTGGCGATGACGAGGTCCGCGTCCATCTCCTCCGCGAGCGCGACCGCGAGGTCGATCGCGCCGGGCTCCTCCGGGTTGGGGAACGCCACGGTCGGGAACCGCGGGTCGGGCAGCGCCTGCTCGGGGACGATGTGCAGGTCCGCGAAGCCGGCGCCGCGCAGCAGGCGCGCCGCCGTGTGGCCGCCGACGCCGTGCAGCGGCGTGTACACGATCCGCAGGTCCCGCGGCGTGCCGGGGTCGGCGAGCGCGCCCACGGCCGTGAGGTAGCCCTCGACGACCTCCTCGCCGAGAACGGTCCAGCCGCCCTCGGTCCGCCGCACCGACGCGACCGACGGGACGGCCGCGATCCGGGCAGCGATCTCGGCGTCGTACGGCGGCACGATCTGCGAGCCCTGCCCGCTGTCGGTCACGACGCGCCCGCCGAGGTAGACCTTGTAGCCGTTGTCCGCGGGCGGGTTGTGGCTCGCGGTGACCATGACGCCCGCGTCCGCGCCGAGCTGGCGCACCGCGTAGGCGAGCACCGGCGTGGGGAGCGGCTCGGGGAGCAGCAGGGCGTGGCCGCCGGCGGCGGTCACGACCGCCGCGGTGTCACGCGCGAACACGTCGGAGCTGAAACGGGCGTCGTAGCCGATGACGACGCGCGGACCTTCCACGACGACGTCGCCGCCCTCGCCGCGGCGGGCCTCGAGGGCGTCCGTGAGGTAGCGGATGAGCCCCGCGGCGGCCCGGATCACGACGGCGCGGTTCATCCGGTTGGGACCGCCGCCCATCGCGCCGCGCAGCCCGGCGGTGCCGAACTCCAGGGTCCCCCGGAACCGGTCGGCCAGCTCGGTGCGGGCGACGCCCCGCAGCTCGGCGTCGGAACCCGGGTCCTGCGCCGTGGCCAGGAGCACCCGCAGGTGCTCGGCCGTCTGCGGGTCCGGGTCGTCGTCGATCCACTCCTCGACGCGCGCGACGAGGGTCGCGTCGAGCACGTCGGGCTCACCCGTCGGCGCGCCGGACGCCTCGCTGCGGTCGGTGCCGGTCACGTCCTGCTCGCGCCCCTGCGGGCTGCCCTGCTCGCCCGGCTGCTCGCCGGCCCGCCCGGCCATCAGAGCCGCCCCACCACGTCGGCGAGCAGGCGGCTGATCCGCGGTGCCGCGGCCTGACCCGCCTCGATCACCTCGGCGTGCGAGAGGGGCTCGTCACCGATGCCTGCGGCGAGGTTCGTGACGAGCGAGAGGCCCAGCACCTCCAGGCCCGCGTGGCGTGCGGCGATCGCCTCGAGCGTCGTCGACATCCCGACGAGGTCGGCGCCCAGGACGCCGGCCATGCGGACCTCGGCCGGCGTCTCGTAGTGGGGACCGCGGAACTGGGCGTACACGCCCTCGGGGAGGTTCGGGTCGACCTCGTGCGCGAGGTCGCGCAGGCGCTGGGAGTACAGGTCGGTGAGGTCGACGAACGTCGCGCCCTCGAGCGGCGAGGTCGCGGTGAGGTTGAGGTGGTCGCGGATGAGCACCGGCGTGCCGGGTGCCCACGACGGGTCCAGCCCGCCGCAGCCGTTGGTGAGCACGACGGCGCGCGCGCCGGCCGCCGCCGCGGTGCGGACCCCGTGCACGACGCGCCGGAC
>CAUQTR010000484.1:0-2552 GCA_963521045.1 uncultured Actinotalea sp. | reverse complement strand
GCTTCGAGGCGGTCGGCGTGCTGGGCGTCGGCGCGCTGTCGCTCGCGGCGCCCGGGCTGTTCCCCGACGACACCGTCTGGTCCCGCTTCGGTGCCGGGTACGGCTACGTGCCGCTGCTGCTCCCCGCCCTCGGCCTGGCGTGGTTGGCCCGGACCCGCCGGGACCCGGGCGCACCCGCCGGGACCCGACGGGTGCGCGAGCGCTAGGTTGAGCGCCGTGTACCGGCTCCTCTTCGACCAGGTCTTCCGGCGGATCGACCCGGAGCGGGCGCACCACCTCGGGTTCCTGGCCGTGCGGCTCGTCGCCGAGGTCCCCGTGCTGCGGACGCTGGTGGCGCGCCGGACGTCCACCCCGGACGGCTCGTCCGTGCACGTCATGGGGCTCGACGTGCCCGCACCGTTCGGGCTCGCGGCCGGGTTCGACAAGGACGCGCGCGGCATCCGCGGGCTGACGATGCTCGGGTTCGGCTTCGTCGAGGTCGGCACCGTGACCCCGTTGCCGCAGCCCGGCAACGAGCCCCCGCGCCTGTGGCGCCACGTCGAGGCGCGCGCGGTGCGCAACCGGATGGGCTTCAACAACGAGGGCGCGGGGGCCGTGGCGCAGCGGCTGCGGCGGGTCCGCTCGGCGCGCTGGTCGCGCGGCGTCGTCGTCGGCGTGAACATCGGCAAGAACAAGGCGACCCCGCCCGACGCCGCCGCGCACGACTACGCGATCAGCGCCCGTCTGCTCGCGCCGCTCGCTGACTACCTCGTGGTCAACGTCTCCTCGCCGAACACGCCCGGGCTCCGCTCGCTCCAGGCCGTCGAGCAGCTCCGGCCGATCCTCACCGCGGTGCAGGCGGCGGTGCAGGAGTCGCGCGGGGCCGCCACCGGGCGTGCGGCGCGCGGCGGCGCCACCCCGCTGCTGGTGAAGATCGCCCCCGACCTGTCGGACGAGGACGTCGACGCGGTCGCCGACCTCGTCCACGAGCTCGGGCTGGCCGGCGTCGTCGCGGTGAACACCACGATCGCGCACGACCGGGGCGACGGGGGGCTGTCCGGCCCGCCGGTCCTCGCGCGCGGGCTCGAGGTCGTCCGGCGTCTGCGCGAGCGCCTCCCGCAGGACGCGGTCGTCATCGGCGTCGGGGGCATCACGACGGCCGACGACGCCCTCGCGTACCGCGCTGCGGGCGCCGACCTCGTGCAGGGCTACACGGGCTTCGTCTACGAGGGACCGTTCTGGGCCGGCCGGCTCAACCGGTCGCTCGCCGGCCGCTGGGGAGGGCGAGGATGACGCGGGTGCAGTGGGAGTGGCGCTTCCTCGACGGGCAGGACGCCGTGATGGACCGCCCGTTGAGCCCGGCCTTCACCAACCGGTTCGACGCCGAGTCGTGGCTGGGGGAGCAGTGGCGCCACCTGGCGGGCCAGGGTGTGGCCGGCGCCGAGCTGCTCCAGCAGGGTGAGCCCATCGCGCCCGTCCTGCCGCTCCAGGCCGGCTGAGGGTCACACGACGGCGGCCTGCGCCGGTCGGGGTCCCGGAACGCCGGGGTCGACGCCGAGCGTCCGCCACGCCGCGGCGAGCGCGACCACGCCGCGCTCGATCTCGTCGGGCGGCAGGCTGAAGGGCAGCCGCAGGCGGTCCTCGAACGAGCCGTCGACGCCGAAGAGCGGTCCCGGGACGACGCGCACACCGTGCCGGACGGCGAGCGCGGCGAGGGCCGACGAGACCGGGGCGCCGAGCTCGACCCAGGTCGACAGCCCTCCGGGCGGCACCGGGACGTGCCACGACGGCAGCTCGCGCGCCACGGCCGCCAGGAGGACCGCGCGCTGGGCGCGGATCTGCGCACGTCGGGGCGGCATGATCTCGTCGGCGACCGCCAGCAGCTCGAGCGTGACGAGCTGGTCGAGCACGGCGGTGCTGAGGTCGTGGTGGTGGCGACCCGTCGCCAGCCGCCCGACGACGTCGCGCTGGCCGCGGATCCAGCCCACCCGGAGCCCGCCCCAGAACGACTTCGAGGCCGACCCGATCGCCACGAGCCCGCTGAGCGTCGCCTCGCCCGTGATGCTCGGCGGGACCGGCCCGTCGAGGGCGAGGTCGGTCATGGTCTCGTCGGCGACCACGAGCGTCCGGTGCCGCGCCGCGAGCTCGCGCACCCGGGCCCGCCCGTCGGCGTCGAGGCTGAGGCCGGTCGGGTTGTGGTGGTCGGGCGTCAGGTAGACCACCCGGGGCGAGACCTGCCGGACGGTGGACTCGAGCAGGTCGAGGTCCAGGCCGTACGGGCCGACGGGCACGGGGATCGGGCGTCCGCCCGCCGCGCGGATCGCGGCCAGGACGTTGGGGTACGTGGGCTGCTCCACGACGACGCGGTCCCCGGGGCCGAGCACGGTGCTCATCACGACGTTGAGCGCCTGCTGCGCGCCCGTCGTCACGAGCAGCTCGTCCGGTGCGGTGGGCGTACCGCGGCGCGTGTACCGCTGGGCGATCTCGTGGCGCAGCTCGGGCAGGCCCAGGTGCGTGTAGCCGGTGGTGCCGAGCAGCCGGGGGAGCGCCTCCAGCGCCCGGGCGGCGGCGGC
>CAUQTR010000483.1:0-2555 GCA_963521045.1 uncultured Actinotalea sp. | reverse complement strand
CGGCCGGCGTACCGGCTGCGCGCGCCGAGCGCCGCCGGGTCGAGCCCGGACCACCGGTGACCGCCGCCGAAGAAGCGGGTGCGCGCCAGGAGCACCATCACGGGGTGGGTGAACAGGAGCACGACGACGAGGTCGATGAGGGTCGTCATGCCGAGCGTGAACGCGAAGCCGCGCACGCCGCCGACGGCGAGGAAGTAGAGCACCACGGCCGCCAGGAAGTTGACCGCGTCGGAGATGAGGATCGTCTGCCGCGCGCGGCGCCAGCCCTCCTCCACGGCCGCGGGCAGCGTGCGCCCGTCGCGGAGCTCGTCGCGGACCCGCTCGAAGTAGACGATGAAGGAATCGGCCGTGATGCCGATGGCGACGATGATGCCGGCGACGCCGGGCAGGCTGAGGCGGTATCCCTGCGCCCACGAGAGCACGGCGATGACGGCGTACGTCAGGATCGCGGCGACGGCGAGCGACCCGATCGTCACCAGGCCGAGCGCCCGGTACTGGGCGAGCGAGTAGATCCCGACCAGGACGAGGCCGATGAGGCCCGCGAGCAGGCCACGCTGCAGCTGCTCCGAGCCCAGCGTCGCCGAGATCTGCTGCTCGCTCTGGACCTCGAAGGTCAGCGGCAGGGCGCCGAAGTTGAGCTGCCGGGCCAGGGTCGCGGCCGACTCGCGCGTGAAGCTGCCGGAGATCTCCGCGTTGCCGTCGGCGATGACGGAGTTGACCGAGGGAGCCGAGATGACGAGCCCGTCGAGGACCATCGCGAACTGGTTGCGCGGCGGCTCGAGCGAGAGCAGGCGGGTCGTGACCTCGCGGAAGGCCGAGGTCCCCTCGCCGTCGAACGAGATGTTGGTGACCCACTCGTTGGTCACGGCGCCGGTCTGGGTGGTGCGCAGGCCCGAGCTCGCGCTGTCGACGTCCTGCCCGCCGACCTCGACCGGCCCGAGCACGTACTTCGCCGTCCCTGAGGCGTCGCACGCGACGACAGGTGCGTCCGGGTCGCCGACGAGGTCCGGTCCACCGCGCAGGTTCGCGGGGTCGGTGCAGTCGTACGTCTCGAGCTCGGCGATGACGTCGGGCGTGAGCCACGCGGGGTCGCTCGCGTCGGCCGGCTCGGCGGCGTCCACGGGCGTGTCCGACTCCGGCGTGCGCTGCTCCTCCGGCACGGGCGTGGGCGCCGCCTGGACGATGACGGGACGGAAGAGCATCTGCGCGGACTCGCGCACGAGGTCGAGCGTCGCGTCGTCGGGTGCACCCGGGATCGCGACGACGATGTTCGAGCCGCCCTGGCTCGTGATCTCCGCCTCGGCGACGCCGGACGCGTCGACCCGCTGGCGGATGATGTCGATCGCCTGCTGGATCGTCTCCTCGGTGACGTCCTCGCCGCTGTCGGCGGTGGGTCGCAGGATGACCTGCGTCCCTCCCTCGAGGTCGAGGGCGAGCTTCGGCATGAACGAGGCGTCGGACCAGCGGTCCCCCGCGACGAGCGACCCGAGCAGGGCGAGCACCAGGAGCCCCAGCGTCACCAGGGGGCGCGCGGGGCGTGGGCGGTTCGATGTGGCCAACGGTCCGTCTTCTCTCGTTCGTTCCCGTCCGCGGCGGCGCCGCTCGGGGGTGCGGCCGTCAGGCGCGCGTCGTGCCCTCGTCATCACGACGGTCCGCCGGGCCGGCGGAGCGGTCCGTCAGGCTCGAGGCGTCGTCGGGGACCTCGACGCCGGCCTCGCCCGTGACGTCCTCGTCGTCGAGCAGCTGGTCGTCCTCGTCGAGCAGCTCGTCGTCCTCGTCCAGGAGCTCGTCGTCCTCGTCGAGCTCGTCCTCGTCGAGGTCCTCGTCGACGACGACCGGGGGGTCGACGAGCTTGGCGATCGCCGGCCGCAGCCAGCGGCTCGTGACACCGGGCGAGGTCTCGAGCGTCACGACGTCGTCCTCGACGTCGACGACGGTCGCGAACAGGCCCGAGCCCGTCATGACCTCCTGCCCGGGCGTGAGGTTCGCCCGGAAGTTGGCCGCTTCCTTCTGCTGCTTGCGGGTGCGGCTCGTCATGAGCCACATGGCACCGAAGGCCAGGGCAAGGATGATGAGGAAGCTGATGTCCATGGTGTCGATCTCACGTCCTGTTGGGTTGCGACCGCGCGCAGTCTAGGTGAACCGCGCTCCCCCGCCCTAACGCGCGCGCCCGGCCCCGGGTTCCGCCCCGGCGCACACCGCGGACCGGTATGCCCGCGCCCCGCGGCTGCCCGTGCCTCAGCCGAACAGCGGCTCGGTGGTCCCCGCCGGCGGACGCAGCCCGAGGTGCGCCCATGCGCGTGGGGTCGCGACCCGCCCGCGGGGTGTACGGCCCATGAGTCCCTCCCGGACGAGGAACGGCTCCGCGACCGTCTCGACGGTCTCGGGCTCCTCCCCGACCGCGACGGCGAGGGTCGTCAGGCCGACGGGGCCGCCGGCGAAGCGCTCGCACAGGGCGCGGAGCACCCCGCGGTCGAGCCGGTCGAGGCCGAGCGCGTCGACCTCGTAGACGAGCAGGGCCGCGCGCGCCGCGGCCAGGTCGAGGCGGCCGTCAC
>CAUQTR010000482.1:0-2562 GCA_963521045.1 uncultured Actinotalea sp. | reverse complement strand
AGCGCGATCCGCTCACTAAGATCAACGAAGATAAGGAGCGCGACGAGCAGCACCCGCACCGCGTGCGCGAGGGTGCCCGGCAGGGCCCGGGCTGCCGGCAGGTCGCTGGTCACCAGGTCGCTGGTCACCGCGTCGCTGGTCATCGGGTCGCTGGTCATCGGGTCACGCGGGCGCCCGCGCGCTCAGCCGTCGGTCGGCGTGAGCTCGGCCAGCGCCACGGTGTCGCGGTGGAACCCGCGCGCCCCGAGGAAGGTCTCGAGGTGCTCGCGGTGCGCCTCGCAGGCGAGCCAGACCTTGCGCCGGTCGGCCGAGTGGAGCTTCGGGTTGTTCCACCGCAGGCCCCAGACGGCGTCGGCCCGGCAGCCCTTGGCGCTGCACAGCAGGTCGTCGGGCGCGTCGACGGTCACGGGGTGCTCCCACCGGGTCGAGGTGTGCCGCCCGGGAGGCCGCCGGGCGTCGGCGCCCCGGGCAGCGCCGCCTGGGCGAGGAAGGGGTCGGGCCCCGCGGTGCGCTCGCGGCCCGCGTTGGCGAGCAGCACGGCGATGTACGGCAGGACGACCGCGCCCACCAGCAGCAGCCAGCGCGACCAGTGGTCGACCACGACGGCACCGACGAAGCAGACGACGCGCACGGTCATCTGCGCGAGGTAGCGATGGGTGCGCCGCGCGATGTCGTCGGTGAGCGGCTCGGCGGCACCGGTGATCGAGGCGACCGGCTCCTCGGGGGCCCGGCGCGCGCCGCCCTCGGCCACCGGGCGCACCCGCGCGGCCGTGCCGCGGCGCGGCGACCCGGAGCGCTTCACCTCATGAGTTTAGCCAGCGTTCGACCCTTCGGCGCCGTGGGCCGCCCGTGCCCCCGCCCGCCGACGTCGGCTAGGTTCGCCCTCGGGCCGCTCGTCGCGCCCGCCCTCCCCGCCGCCCCCGACGTCCTGGAGCAGCCCGTGCAGACCGAGCCCCGCAGCGTCCTCGTCACCGGTGCCAACCGCGGCATCGGCCGGACGATCGCCGAGCGCTTCGTCGCCGCCGGTGACAAGGTCGCCACGCTCTACCGCAGCGGCGACCTGCCGGACGGCGTGCTCGGCGTCGTCGGCGACGTCACCGACACCGCGGCGGTGGACGCCGCGTTCACCGAGGTCGAGGCGGCTCACGGCCCCGTCGAGGTCCTCGTGGCGAACGCCGGGGTGACGCGGGACCAGCTGCTCCTGCGGATGAGCGACGAGGAGTTCGAGCAGGTGCTCGACGTGAACCTCACCGGGACCTTCCGGTGCGTCCGCCGCGCGTCCAAGGGCATGATCCGGCTGCGCCGCGGCCGCATCGTGCTCATCTCCTCGGTCATCGGCATGTACGGCGGTGCCGGGCAGGTCAACTACGCGGCCTCCAAGTCCGCGCTCGTCGGGATGGCCCGTTCGATCACGCGCGAGCTCGGTGGTCGCGGCATCACGGCGAACGTCGTCGCCCCGGGGTTCATCGACACCGCGATGACGGCGGCGCTGCCCGCCGAGCGGCAGGAGGCCTACCGGGCGGCGATCCCCGCGGGGCGGTTCGCGCAGCCGGACGAGGTCGCCGGCGTCGTCCAGTTCCTCGCGTCGCCCGACGCCGCGTACGTCAACGGTGCGATCATCCCGGTCGACGGCGGCCTCGGGATGGGTCACTGAGCCCGGCCGCTCGGACATCCGCCCCATCCACGAAGGGAAGCGACTCGATGGGTCTGCTCGACGGCAAGAAGCTCCTCGTCACGGGCGTCCTCATGGACACCTCGATCGCGTTCCACGTCGCGCGCCTCGCCCAGCAGGAGGGCGCCGAGGTGGTGCTCACCTCGTTCGGCCGCCAGCTGCGGCTCACCCAGGCGATCGCCAAGCGGCTGCCCTCCCCGGCACCGGTGGTCGAGCTCGACGTGACGTCCCCGGACGACCTGGCGGCGCTCGCCGACCGGGTGCGCGAGCACGCGGACCACCTCGACGGCGTCGTGCACTCGATCGGCTTCGCCCCGCAGTCCGTCATGGGCGGCAACTTCCTCGCCGGCGAGTGGGACGACGTCGCGACGGCGCTGCACGTCTCCGCGTACTCGCTCAAGGGCCTGGCCGTCGCGGCCCAGCCGCTCATGGTCCGCGGCTCGGCGCTCGTCGGCCTGACGTTCGACGCGCGGTACGCGTGGCCGGTCTACGACTGGATGGGCGTCGCCAAGGCGGCCTTCGAGTCGACCGCGCGGTACCTCGCGCGCGACCTCGGGCCCGAGGGCATCCGGGTCAACCTCGTCTCGGCCGGCCCGATCCGCACGACGGCGGCCAAGTCGATCCCCGGCTTCGAGGCGATGGAGGGCGGCTGGCCCGAGCGCGCGCCGCTGGGCTGGGACGCGTACGACCCCGAGCCGACCGCGCGCGCGGTCGCCGCGCTGCTCTCGGACTGGTTCCCCGCGACGACCGGCGAGATCGTGCACGTCGACGGCGGCTTCCACGCCATGGGGCTGTGACGCGGACGTGACCAGGACGACCGTGGCCACCGAGGACGCCGGGGCCGGCCGGCCCGGGGTGCGCCGGCTCGTCCTGCTCCGCCACGCCAAGGC
>CAUQTR010000481.1:0-2562 GCA_963521045.1 uncultured Actinotalea sp. | reverse complement strand
CGTGCACGCGACCGTCGCCCCGCTGCTGCAGACGCTCCTCGCCGACCAGCCGGACGCCGAGGAGCCCTTCCCCAAGCCGCTGACGGACGACGCCGTCCGCGCCGCCGACGTCGTCGTCACCATGGGGTGCGGCGACTCCTGCCCGGTGCTGCCGGGCAAGCGGTACGAGGACTGGCCGGTCGGCGACCCCGCCATGGCCTCACCCGAGGGCGTCCGCGCGATCCACGACGACCTGGCCGCCCGCGTCGAGGCGCTCGCGGCGAGCCTCGTCTGAGCCGTCGCCACCCGCACCGGCACCCGCGCCCCGAGTCCGCACCACACCCTGCACCCACACCCTGCACCCTGCACCCT
The DNA here is from genome assembly GCA_963521045.1 of uncultured Actinotalea sp. Classification (GTDB taxonomy): domain Bacteria; phylum Actinomycetota; class Actinomycetes; order Actinomycetales; family Cellulomonadaceae; genus Actinotalea. Next base: position 2,211 of record CAUQTR010000481.1, on the reverse strand, counting down.
GCACCCTGCACCCACACCCTGCACCCACACCCTGCACCGAGGAGAACCATGACCGAGACCACCGCCGCCCCGTCCGCGCTCTTCGTCTGCGTGCACAACGCCGGCCGCTCCCAGATGGCCGCAGGGTTCCTGCGCCACCTGTCGGGCGGCGCCGTCGAGGTGCGTTCCGCCGGATCCATGCCGGCCGAGCAGATCAACCCCGTCGCGGTCGAGGCGATGCTCGAGGTCGGCATCGACATCCGTGACCAGCAGCCCAAGGTCCTGACGACCGACGCGGTCCAGGCGTCCGACGTCGTCATCACCATGGGCTGCGGCGACGTGTGCCCGATCTTCCCGGGCAAGCGGTACGAGGACTGGCAGCTCGACGACCCCGCGGGCCAGGGCATCGAGTCCGTCCGCCCGATCCGCGACGACATCCGCGCCCGCGTCCTGACGCTCCTCGACGAGCTCGGCATCGAGCCCGCGACGACTCCCTGACCCCGACCCGACGCTCCCCTGCCCGACGACGTCGCGCCCCTACCCGACGGGCGTCGCGCAGGCGGGCCTCAGGCGAGCGGCGTCCGCGCCGTCGTGGACGAACCCGGTGAGGGCGCGCAGCGCCTCGCCGAACGCGCCCGGCGCCAGGCGGTACCAGGTGTAGCGCCCTTCGGGCTCACTGACCACGACACCCGCCTCGCGGAGCAGGCGCAGGTGATTGCTGATGGTCGTCTGGCGAGCGCCGGTGATGTCGACCAGGTGGCAGGTGCACAGCTGCTCGCGCGACAACGCCTCCACGATCCGCAGCCGGAGCGGGTCCGCCAGGAGGGCGAACTGGCCGGCCACCGCGGCGCCCACGGGCACGGTGGGCATCGGGACGCGGACGGGACTCATGTCCCCACCGTACCTCTCATCAGTGTGATGTGATGTCATCAGGCGCTGATGAGTCGGCGGACGACGACGGAGGAGGACCCATGTCCCGCGTAGAGATCTTCGACCCGGCGATGTGCTGCTCGACCGGGGTGTGCGGGACGGACGTCGACCCGACGCTGTCCCGGTTCGCCGCCGACGTCGCGTGGCTCGCCGACCGTGGCGTGCAGGTGGACCGAGCGACGCTCTCCCAGGAGCCGGCGAAGTTCATCGCGAGCGACGCCGTGCGCCAGGCGCTCGAGACGGACGGGACGTCCGCACTGCCCATGGTGCTCGTCGACGGCGCGGTGAAGGCGAAGGGGCACTACCCCAGCCGGACCGAGCTGGCGACGTGGGCCGACGTGCCCCGCCCGGCGATCCCGCTCAGCGCCGTCGCCGCGGCGGCGCCCGCGAGCCAGCAGTCCTGCTGCGGCGGATCCGGGAGCTGCTGACGTGTCCGCGCCGGCACCCGGCGCGGCCGCGTTCCTGCCCCGGGTCCTCGCTGCCCCGACCCCGTTCCTCTTCTTCACGGGCAAGGGCGGCGTCGGCAAGACGTCGTGCGCCGCGGCCACCGCGATCGCCCTCGCCGACGCCGGCCGTCGCGTCCTCATCGTCTCGACCGACCCCGCGAGCAACCTCGCCGAGGTCTTCGGGATGCCCGACCCCGGGACCTCGGGTGCGGTGCCGGTGCCGGGCGTACCGGGGCTCGACGTCGTGAACATCGACCCCTCCGCCGCGGCCGCCGCCTACCGCGAGCGCGTCGTCGGCCCGTACCGCTCGCTCCTGCCTCAGGACGCCGTTGCCTCGATCGAGGAGGAGCTCTCGGGGTCGTGCACCGTGGAGGTCGCCGCGTTCAACGAGTTCGTCACGCTCGTCACCGACCCCGCCATCGCGGACACCTACGACCACGTCGTCTTCGACACCGCCCCGACCGGGCACACCCTGCGCCTGCTCGCCCTGCCCGCCGCGTGGACGGGCTTCCTCGAGACCAACACCGCGGGCGTCACCTGCGTCGGCCCGGTCTCCGCCCTGGGGCACGCCCAGGAGGCGTACGCCGCCAGCCTCGAGGCCCTGCGCGACGGGGACCGGACCACCGTCGTCCTGGTGACCCGCGCCGAGTCGTCCTCGCTGGCGGAGGCCGCGCGGGCGAGCGCCGAGCTGGCCGACCTCGGCATGACGGCCCAGCAGCTCGTCGTCAACGGCGTGCTCGTCGACCCGGCGTCGCACGATCCCGTCGCCGTCGCGCGCCGCGACCGCGAGACCGCGGCGCTGGCCACCGCTCCGGAGCTCCTCGCCCGCGCGGCGTCCGTGGACACCGTGCCGCTC
>CAUQTR010000480.1:0-2565 GCA_963521045.1 uncultured Actinotalea sp. | reverse complement strand
CCCCTCGGGGGTGCGGTACGCGAGCCCGGGCAGAGGGAGGCCCAGCACCACCTGCTCGCCGAGCTCCTCGGCGACCTCGCGCACGGCGGCGGCCGGAACGGCCTCGCCCGGGTCGAGCTTGCCCTTGGGCCACGACCAGTCGCGATAGCGCGGACGGTGGACGAGGGCGACCTCGAGCCGACCTCGGCGTTCGCGCCACACGAGCGCTCCGGCGGCGTGGATCACCCCCAGGGGCGCGGCCTGGCGGCCGTCGATCGCGAGCGTCACCGGTCGCGTGCGGGCCGGCGCCGCTGGCGCATGATGAGGCGCTCCTGCAGATCACGCAGCGGCTCGCCGTCCGGGCCGCGGTGGTGCCGTTCCCAGTCGCCGTCCGGCCCGAGGTGCCACGACGACGTCGTGTCCGCCATCGACGCATCGATGAGGTCGAGCAGCTCGGCGATGTGGGCGGGGTCGCCCAGCCGCACGAGCGTCTCGACACGTCGGTCGAGGTTGCGGTGCATGAGGTCCGCGGAGCCGATGAGGACCTCGGGCTCCTCGCCGCCGTTCGCGAACGCGAAGACCCGCGCGTGCTCGAGGAAGCGACCGAGGATCGACCGCACCCGGATCGTCTCGCTCAGCCCCGGCACGCCCGGGCGCACCGCGCAGATGCCCCGGACGACGAGGTCGATCGGCACGCCGGCCTGGGACGCCCGGTAGAGCGCGTCGATCGTCGCCTCGTCGACCACCGAGTTGACCTTGAGCTTGATCCACGCCGGGCGGCCCGCGAGGTGCGCGTCCCGCTCGCGCTCGATCCGCTCCACCAGGCCCGACCGCACCGAGCGCGGTGCGACGAGGAGCCGCTGGAACTTGGCCTTGGGGGCGTAGCCGGAGAGCTGGTTGAACAGCCGGGTGAGGTCCTGGCCGACCTCGGGGTCCGCCGTGAGCAGGCCCAGGTCCTCGTACAGCCGCGCCGTCTTGGGGTTGTAGTTGCCCGTCCCGACGTGGCAGTAGCGGCGCAGCCCGTCCGTCTCCTGGCGCACCACGAGCGAGAGCTTGCAGTGCGTCTTGAGCCCGACGATGCCGTACACGACGTGCACGCCCGCCTGCTCGAGCTTGCGGGCCCAGGAGATGTTGGCCTGCTCGTCGAACCGGGCCTTGATCTCGACCAGCGCGAGGACCTGCTTGCCCGCCTCCGCGGCGTCGATGAGCGCGTCCACGATCGGGGAGTCGCCGGAGGTCCGGTAGAGCGTCTGCTTGATCGCGAGGACCTTCGGGTCCGCCGCCGCCTGCGCGAGGAAGGTCTGCACCGACGTCGCGAACGAGTCGTACGGGTGGTGCAGCAGGATGTCGCGGGCCCGGATCGCCGCGAAGATGTCGGTCGGCTTGGAGCTCTCGACCTCCGCGAGGTGTCGGTGCGTGCCGCCCACGAAGCGCGGGTAGTGCAGGTCCGCGCGGTCGAGGTCGGCGATGAGGTTGAGACCGGTGAGGTCGAGCGGCGCGGGCAGCTCGTAGACCTCGGACGCGTCGACGCCGAGCTCGCGCACGAGGAGCTGACGCACGCGCGGGGCGATGTCCTCGGCGAGCTCGAGGCGCACCGGCGGGCCGAAGCGCCGCCGCAGCAGCTCCTTCTCCATGGCCTGGAGGATGTTCTCGGCGTCGTCCTCCTCGACCTCGACGTCCTCGTTGCGGGTGACCCGGAACGTGTGGTGCTCGACGATGTCCATGCCGGGGAACAGCGACTCGAGGTGCTGCGCGATGACGTCCTCGAGCGGCACGAACGACGTCGGGCCGCTCTTCGGGTCGGCCGTCTGCGTGCTCGGGGCGCTGGGCCGCCCGCGCGCGTCGACGGCGATGAACCGCGGCAGCAGCGGCGGCACCTTGACCCGTGCGAAGTGCTCCTTGCCCGTCGTCGGGTTGACGACCACGACGGCGAGGTTGAGCGAGAGCCCGGAGATGTACGGGAAGGGGTGCGCCGGGTCGACGGCGAGCGGCGTGAGCACCGGGAAGATCTGCTTGCGGAAGTACTTGTGCAGCCGGTCCTGCTCGTCGGTGCCGAGCTCGTCCCAGTGGACGAGCGCGATGCCCTCCGCGTCGAGCGCGGGCTGCACCGACTGCACGAACACGGCGGAGTGACGCTCCATGAGCTCCTGCGCGCGCGCGTCGATCGCCTCGAGGGTCTGGCGCGGGGAGAGGCCCGACGCGGCCGTGACCGCCATCCCGGTCGCGATGCGCCGCTTGAGGCCGGCGACGCGGACCATGAAGAACTCGTCGAGGTTGGACGCGAAGATCGCGAGGAACCGCACGCGCTCGAGCAGGGGCAGCGACTCGTCCTCGGCGAGCTCCAGCACCCGCTGGTTGAACGCGAGCCACGAGAGCTCGCGGTCGCCGAACCGGTCCTCGGGCAACGGCTCGGCACGGTCGTCCGGGTCGCCCGCGGGGTCGGGCGTGGACACGTCCCCCAGGCTCTCGGCGAGGTCCGGCACGGCGATCGTCGGCGGCGGGTCGATCGGGGTCTCGACGAGCGCGGCCGCGGCGCGGTCGAGGCGGGCCTCGGCCTTGTCGCGCGCCTTGTCCTCGGCCCGGGCG
>CAUQTR010000479.1:0-2568 GCA_963521045.1 uncultured Actinotalea sp. | reverse complement strand
GGTCCGCCGACGCCGGGGCCGCCCCTCCCCCGGCTCCGGCCGCCGACGCCGCGGACGGGCTGGTCCGGCTGCTGTCGGCCGACGGGGTCCGGCAGGCCGACGCCGAGCACGACCCCTGGGTGGCCGACGTCGGCGACGACGAGCTCACGGCCCTCTACGAGGACATGGTCGTGGTGCGCCGGCTGGACCTCGAGGCCACGGCGCTCCAGCGCCAGGGCGAGCTCGGCCTGTGGCCGCCGCTGCTGGGCCAGGAGGCCGCGCAGGTGGGCTCCGCCCGGGCCCTGCGCCAGGACGACTTCGTCTTCTCGAGCTACCGCGAGAACGCCGTGGCGTACTGCCGCGGCGTCGGGCTGACGGACCTGGTGCGGGTGTGGCGCGGCACTGCGGCATCGGGCTGGGACCCGCGCGCGGTCGGCATGGCGACGCCCACGATCATCATCGGCTCGCAGACGCTGCACGCGACGGGCTACGCGATGGGGTGCGTCAAGGACGGCGTCGACTCGGTCGCCGTCGCGTACTTCGGCGACGGCGCGACGAGCCAGGGCGACGTCAACGAGGCCATGGTGTTCGCGGCGACGTTCCGGGCCCCGGTGCTCTTCTTCTGCCAGAACAACCAGTGGGCGATCTCCGAGCCGGTGGGTCTCGTCGCCGTCCGGCCGCTCGCGGACCGCGCACCCGGCTTCGGCATCCCCAGCGTGCGGGTCGACGGCAACGACGTGCTCGCGGTCACCGCCGTCACCCGCGCCGCGCTCGCCCGGGCCCGCCGGGGCGAGGGCCCGACGTTCGTCGAGGCGGTCACCTACCGGCGAGGGCCGCACACGACGTCGGACGACCCCACCCGGTACGTGGACCCCGAGGTCGCCGAGCGCTGGGCCGAGCGGGACCCGATCCTGCGCGTCGAGCGGTACCTCGAGTCCCGCGGTCTGCTGACTGAGGCGGTCACGAGTGCGGTGACGGCGCACGCCGACGCCGCGGCTGCCGAGATGCGCCGCGGCTGCCTGGGGCTGGATGCACCGCCGCCGCTGAGCGTGTTCGACCACGTCTACACCGCCCCGACGTCGTGGCTGGAGCGCCAGCGCAGCCAGTACGCGGCGTACCTCGCGATGTTCGACGAGCGCGACGGCGCCGAGGGTCACGACGGCGGTGTCGGTGTCGGCGACGGCCGGGACGGCCGGGACGGCGCCGGCGGGGTCGGCGACGCCACGGTCGGCGGTGGTCCGGCGTGACGGGGATGACCCTCGCGGCGGCGCTGACGGCCGGTCTGCGGCACGCGCTCGAGGACGACCCGAAGGTCGTGATCATGGGCGAGGACATCGGGCGCCTCGGTGGCGTCTTCCGGGTGACCGACGGCCTGCAGCGGGACTTCGGGCCCGACCGGGTCATGGACACCCCGCTCGCCGAGTCGGGCATCGTCGGGACCGCCGTCGGGCTCGCGTACCGGGGCTACCGGCCCGTCGTGGAGATCCAGTTCGACGGCTTCGTCTACCCCGCGTTCGACCAGCTGGTCACCCAGGTGGCGAAGATGCACTACCGCACGGCCGGCGCGGTCCGGATGCCGCTGACGGTCCGGATCCCCTACGGCGGTGGGATCGGCGCCGTCGAGCACCACTCCGAGTCGCCCGAGGCCTACTTCGCGCACACGGCGGGCCTGCGCGTCGTCACGTGCGCCGACCCGCAGGACGCGCACACGCTGCTGCGGCAGGCGATCGCGTGCGACGACCCGGTGATCTTCTTCGAGCCCAAGCGCCGGTACTGGGTCAAGGGCGAGGTCGACGAGTCGCGCGACGCCATGGCGGCCGCGCCCCCCATGGACCGTGCCCGCGTCGTCGTAGAGGGCGACGACGTCACGGTGGTCGCGTACGGACCGCTGGTGACCACGGCTCGCGACGCAGCCCTGGCCGCGCGGGACGACGGCGTCTCGGTCGAGGTCGTCGACCTGCGCTCCCTGTCCCCCGTCGACCTGGCGACCGTCGAGGCGTCCGTCCGGCGGACCGGGCGCCTCGTGATCACCCACGAGGCGCAGCAGCACGCCGGCCTCGGTGCGGAGATCGCCGCGAGCATCACCGAGCGGTGCTTCTTCCACCTCGAGCAGGCGCCCGCGCGGGTCACCGGCTTCGACATCCCGTACCCGCCCGCGAAGGTCGAGGACCACTTCCTGCCCGACGTCGACCGCATCCTCGACGCGGTCGACCGCGTGCTGGGCAGGCAGAACTCGCTCACCGGCTGGAAGGGCTGACCCGTGGCGGAGAAGCAGTTCGCGCTGCCGGACCTGGGCGAGGGCCTGACGGAGGCCGACCTCGTCGACTGGGAGGTCGCGGTGGGCGACACCGTCGTCCTCAACCAGGTGATCGCCGAGGTCGAGACGGCCAAGGCCCTCGTCCAGCTGCCGTCGCCGTACGCGGGCGTCGTCACGCGCCTGCTCGTGGAGCCCGGCACCACCGTCGAGGTGGGCACGCCGATCATCGCCGTCGAGGTGACGAGCGATGCGGAGATCGACACCACGGTGGGCACCGCCACCACGGGGGCGGCCGCGCCGCCTCCTGCCCGGACCTCCGTGCTCGTGGGCTA
>CAUQTR010000478.1:0-2570 GCA_963521045.1 uncultured Actinotalea sp. | reverse complement strand
GACGGGCGACGCTGCTCGCCTAGGGTGCGTCCATGGGTGAGTCGACGGCGGGCCGTCGTACGCGCGGTCGTCGCCCCGGGGGCACCGCGGTCGAGGACATCCTCGAGGCCGCGAGGGCGGAGTTCGGGGAGCGCGGGTACGCCGCGGCGAGCGTGCGGGGCGTGGCGCGCCGGGCCGGCGTCGACCCCGGCCTGGTCCGCTACTACTTCGGCGGCGGCAAGGCCCAGCTGTTCGCCGGCGCGTGGGCGCGCCGCGACGACGTCGACCCGGCCACCATGCTCACGAGCCTGCTCGACGAGGGTCTCGACGACCTGGGCGGCCGGCTGCTCGACGCCGTCCTGAGCACGTGGGACGCCCCCGGGGGGCCCGAGCGCTTCCGCATGGTCGTCGGCGCCACCGCGAGCGGCGAGGACCACCTGGTGCGTGACTTCCTCCAGGGCGAGATCTTCGGGCGGATCCGCGCCCAGCTCGACGCGCCCGACGCCGAGCTGCGGGTGGGGCTGATCGCCACGGCGCTCGTGGGTGTGCTCGTGTCCCGGCACGTGCTCGAGCTCGAGCCGGTGCGGTCCGCGTCGCGCGCGCAGCTGGTGGCGGCGCTCGGACCCACCCTCCAGCGGTACCTCACGGGCGAGACGCCGGCCGCCTGAGCGCGGCGGGCCGCCGCACGAGGGGGTCCTCGGACCCTTGTGCAGGAGTGCCCCGGGGGTAGATATTCCCCACATGAGGAATAGTGCGACGACGGCCCAGGGTCCGGCGCGGCCGGTCCGGCCCCACGACGGTGCGGCACCCGCGGTCCGCGCGTCGGGGCTGCGGGTGGTGCGTGGCGGCGTGGCCGCGCTCGCCGGCCTCGACGTGACGATCCCGGCCGGCCAGGTGGTCGGTCTGCTGGGGCCGAGCGGCAGCGGCAAGACGACGTTCATGCGCGCGGTGGTCGGGGTCCAGGAGGTCACGGCGGGCCAGGTCGAGGTCCTCGGGCTGCCGGCCGGCCACCGCGACCTGCGCCGCCGGGTCGGGTACGTCAGCCAGGCGCCCAGCGTGTACGCCGACCTCACGGTCCGCGAGAACCTGCGCTACCTCGCCCGCGTGCTCGGGGCGGGCCGGGCCGACGTCGACCGCGTCGTCGCCGAGGTCGACCTCGCGCACGCGGTCGAGCGCCGGGTCCAGGTGCTCTCCGGCGGCGAGCGCTCGCGCGTCTCGCTCGCCGTCGCCCTGCTGGGCCGCCCGGAGCTGCTCGTGCTCGACGAGCCGACCGTCGGGCTGGACCCGGTGCTGCGCCGGGACCTGTGGGCGCTGTTCCGGAGGCTGCGGGACGACGGCACGTCCCTGCTCGTCTCCAGCCACGTCATGGACGAGGCCCGGCGGTGCGACCGGCTCCTGCTCCTGCGCGACGGCCGCCTCCTGGCCGACGCGACGCTGTCCGACCTGCTCACGTCGACCGGCACGGCCGACGTCGAGTCCGCGTTCCTCGCCCTGGTCGAGCGGACCGTGCTCGACCCGGCGCCCGCGCAGGAGGCCCGATGAGCCCCGCACTGACGCTGGCCACCGCAGGGCGGGTGCTGCGCCAGCTGCGCCACGACCCCCGCACCATCGGCCTGCTCATCGGCCTGCCGTGCGTCGTCCTCGGGCTCGTCGCGTGGATGTTCGACGGCACCCCGGTGCTCGACCGGTTCGGGCCGGTCCTGCTCGGGCTGTTCCCGCTCGTCGTGATGTTCGCGGTGACGAGCGTCGCGACGCTGCGCGAGCGGCAGCAAGGGACGCTGGAGCGGCTCATGACGACGCCCGTGGGCCGCGGCGACGTGGTGCTCGGCTACGCGCTCGCGTTCGGCGTCATGGCCGTCGTGCAGGCGCTCGTCGTGACCGGCTTCGCGGTCGGCGTCTGCGGGATGGACGTCGCGGGGGACCTGCGCGTGGTCCTGCTCGTGGCGGTGCTCGACGCCCTGCTCGGCACCGCGCTCGGGCTCGGCGCCTCGGCGGTGGCGCGCACCGAGTTCCAGGCGGTCCAGCTCATGCCGGTGATCCTGTTCCCGCAGCTCGTCACGGCGGGGCTCTTCATGCCCCGGGACGAGATGCCCGCGGTGCTCGAGGCGATCTCCCGCGCGATGCCCCTGACCTACGGTCTCGAGGCGCTCCAGGAGCTCGCCGCCGGCGCCGGCCTCGCGGACGTGCGGGGCGCGCTCGGGGCGGTCGTGGCCTTCATCGTCGGCGCCCTGCTGATCGGCTCGACCACGCTGCGGCGGCGCACTCCCTGAGCGCCGCCCCCGCCCCGGCCGCCTCCCGGACCGGGGCCCGGCCAGGCCCTAGGCTGGCCGGGCACCGCACCGGCCGGGGAGTGACAGATGACGAGCAGTGGCAACGCGCACGGCGGCCCGAACGACCAGCAGGGGTGGCCGTTCGGCCCGACGGGCGGCGGTGCGGCCGGTGGCAGTCCTACCGGCGGCAGTCCTACCGGCGGCGGCCCTACCGGCGGCAGTCCTACCGGCGGCAGCCCTACCGGTGGCAGCCCTGCCGACGGCGGACGCGCGGGCGCGCCGACCGGTCGCCCGGAGGCCGTCGCGCGTGAGGCGCAGGCC
>CAUQTR010000477.1:0-2571 GCA_963521045.1 uncultured Actinotalea sp. | reverse complement strand
GCCCGCGGCCTCGACGACGAGCTCGCCCGACGCCGGGTCGACGTAGGCAGCGATGCGCTCCGTCGTCCGGCCGTGCCGGTTGCCGTGGCCGTGGCCGTGGCCGTCCTCCTTCAGTGCGGCCACCACGCCGCCCGCGACGGAGCCGTCGAACCGCACGTCGGCCTCGACCCGCAGGTCACCGGTCACCGTGTGCCGCGTGACGAGGCTGCCGGCGCGCTGGGAGAGCGCGTGGGTGCCCGCCAGGTCGTCGGTGGCCGTCGTCCAGCCGTCCGCGCGCCACGGCCGGCGGATGCCGTCGTCGAAGGTCGTCACCGAGCGGCCCGACGTGATCGGGCCGGCCTGCTCGCCCTCGGAGGCCCACGCACCCGCGTTCACCGTGGGCCATCCGTCGACCCAGTCGAGCCGGTCGAGCAGCATGGGTCGCTCGTTGATCCCGTCCGTGCCGTCGAGGTAGGGGTCGGCGCGGTCGATCGCGTGGTACGCCAGCCAGTCCTGGCTGGCGAGGTCGGTGACGACCGCGTTGTGACCGGTGCCGATCCACGCATTACCGTTCGGCGCGATCACCGGGGTGCCACCGGCTCGGGACTGCACCAGCGGGACGCCCTCCCGGTCCACGTACGGGCCGGTGATCGACTCGGAGCGCCCGACGTGCACGCTGTACCCCGTCGCCGGGCCGGCGCAGCAGTTCGCGGACGAGACGAAGAGGTACCAGTACCCGTCGCGCCACATCGCGTAGGCACCCTCGTACTTGTTGTCGATCGCCACCTGCGTCGGGGTGCCCACCGCCTCCGTCCCGGTCGCATCGAGCTCGGTGACGTAGATCCCGCCGTAGTACGAGCCGTAGAAGAGGTGCTCGGTGCCGTCCGGGCCGACGACGTGCGACGGGTCGAAGGTCCACAGGTAGTTGCCGGGTCCGCCGTTGTTGCGGGGGTCGACGACCGGGTCGCCCGAGTCCGTCCACGGGCCGGTCGGGCTCGGGGCGGTGGCGACGCCGATCGCGTTGTCGTTGGGCTCGTCGGGTGCGCCCGGGACGGCCGTCGAGGTGACGACGTAGTACATCCGGTACTCGCCGTCGACGTAGCGCACGTCCGGCGCCCACAGGCCGCCGTCGGCCGCGGCCCAGGTGGGCCGGTTCTCCGCCGTGAACGCGTCGCCCACGTACTCCCAGGCGACGAGGTCCGTCGAGCGGGCCATCGGGATCGTGTGGAACACGCCCTCGCCCTCGCGCAGCGGGTCGGTGGTGCCATAGGCGTACCAGTAGCCGTCCTTGCCGCGGATGACGGCCGGGTCGGCGAACGTGTCCGCGAACGGCGCGCTCACCGGGTTGGTGTACGCGGTCGCCGACGCGTCGGGGCCACCGGGGCCTCCGCCGTGCCCTCCACCTCCGTGCCCTCCACCTCCGTGCCCTCCGCCTCCGTGCCCACCTCCGCCGGCCGCAGCGGGCGGAGCGCCCAGCGCGAGGCCTGCGACGAGGAGCGCCGCCGCAGCGGCGCGGCCCGGACGGGTCAGCGAGATGCTCTGCGTCATTGCAGTGCCTGCCGTTCGTGAGGGTCGGAAATCGGAAGGTTAACGTTTACCTCATCGAAAGCGGACCCGCCAGACCCTGCGCCGGACGGGCCTCGGTGGTGGGAGGATCGCCCGATGCTGCCGCAGGACTGGATCGAGCACCGCCGCCCCGGTGACCGCGAGCTCGTCGGGTGGGTGCGGCCCGAGGACGAGGGGTTCGTCGCCGTCGACCGCCTCGGCCACGACGTCACCGGCATCGTCGACTGGCACGACGCCGAGCAGGCCCTCGAGGAGCGCGGCCTGCACTGGCTCGCCGACCTCTGGCAGCTGGCGCTCGACGACGGCCGCACCGTGCGCGTGCGCATGGTCGAGGTGAGTCCCGAGCGCGTCGTCGTGAAGCTCGACGACTTCGGGGACCTGCGCGCGGAGCTCCGCACGTGGACGCTGCCGTTCCCGGCACCCGCAACGCTCCGGCCGTTCGAGGGCGACCGCGGCGTGATCGACGGGCTCCGGACGCCGGGCTGACCCGCGACGCGGGCGTCAGTCGTCGTCCGCGCCCGCCATCCCCGGCCAGTGGGCCCACTCCTCGAAGTGCTCGACGCGCCCGTCAGCCGCGAAGCGCAGGATCCACAGGTCCCGGTACTCCCGCGGGGAGTCGTCGGTGTAGTGCACCTCGGCCCGCACGACGGCGACCGGCGGCTCGACCGCGACGACGTCGGCCGTCATGGTGAAGGGCGTCGGGTCGGGCCAGAACTCCTCGATCGCGGCATGGCCGCGCAGGCCGTCGTCGTACGCGCTGCGCAGGTAGAGCGCGTCCAGCGTGAACAGACCCCCGACGGCCGCGACGTCCTGGTCGCGCCACGCGCGCTCGTACGCCGCGACCCACTCCCGCACCGTGCTCGCGTCCATCCGTGCTCCCCTCCGGATCCGTCCGCGCCCGCGCGGCGCGGGCACGTCTGCTCCCTCAGTCCGCCGGCGTGCGCGCCGCCAGCGTGCGCGCGAACCAGCCGCCGGGCGGCACCTGGGGCGGCGGCACCTCCTCGAACGGCCACTCGCGGTCGGGCT
>CAUQTR010000476.1:0-2575 GCA_963521045.1 uncultured Actinotalea sp. | reverse complement strand
GGCCTCGCCGGCCGCACGCCCGAGGGCGCCCAGGCGTGGCCGGGCTGGGAGGACGCCGCCGTCCCGCCCGAGCGGCTCGGCGCGTACCTGCGTGACTTCGATGCACTCATGGCGCAGCACGGCGTCGAGGGCCTGCCGTACGGGCACTTCGGCGACGGGTGCATCCACGTGCGCCTCGGCATCCCGCTCGAGCGCCGCGACGACGTGCCCGGGTTCCGCGCGTTCATGACGGACGCGGCACGCCTCGTCGCGTCCCACGGCGGATCGCTCTCGGGCGAGCACGGTGACGGCCGCGCCCGCTCGGAGCTGCTGCCGCTCATCTACTCGCCCGAGACCATCGCCCTCTTCGGCGCGGTCAAGCAGCTGTTCGACCCCCGCGACGTGCTCAACCCCGGGGTGCTCGTCGACCCCCGACCGATCGACGCCGACCTGCGGCGTCCGCACGCGCTGCCGATCGCGCGCACCTCGGGGTTCGCGTTCGCGCACGACGGCGGCGACCTGACCACGGCCGTGCACCGGTGCGTCGGCGTCGGCAAGTGCCGGGCCGACTCGGGGGCGTCCGGCGGGTTCATGTGCCCGTCCTACCTGGCGACGCGTGACGAGAAGGACTCCACCCGCGGCCGTGCCCGCGTGCTCCAGGAGATGGCGAACGGGACGCTCGTCACCGGCGGCGCGCGCTCCGCCGAGGTGCACGAGGTGCTCGACCTGTGCCTCAGCTGCAAGGCGTGCTCGAGCGACTGCCCGGCCGGCGTGGACATGGCGCAGTACAAGTCGGAGGTGCTGCACCGGGCGTACCGCGGCCGGCTCCGCCCCCGCACGCACTACGCGCTCGGGTGGTTGCCGCGGTGGACCCGGCTCGTCGGGCGGCTGCGGCTCGGCCGGCTCGCCAACGCGGTGCTCGGCGTGCGCCCGCTCGCGCGCGTCGTGCTCGCCGCCGGCGGCATGGACACCCGCCGTTCGATCCCCGCGTTCGCGCCGACGACGTTCCGGGCGTGGTGGTCCGGCCAGGACGGCCGTCACCACAGCACCGAGGGCATGGGCGAGGCGACCGCCGGCGCGACGTCGCACGCCACGGGCGCCACGGACCCGGTGCGCCGCGTCGTGCTGTGGACCGACTCGTTCAGCGACGGGTTCGACCCGGACGTGCCGCGCGCGATGATCCGGGTGCTGCGCTCCGCCGGGTACGAGGTGATCGTGCCGGACCAGGACGCGTGCTGCGGGCTGACCTGGATCAGCACCGGCCAGCTCGACGGGGCCAAGGCGCGTCTGTCGGACCTGCTCTCGGTGCTCGGGCCGTACGCCGTCAACGGCATCCCGATCGTCGGGGTCGAGCCGTCCTGCACCGCCGTGCTGCGCTCCGACCTCGTGGACCTGCTGCCGGACGACCCGCGCGCGCTCGCGGTCTCGCGCGCCACGCACACGCTCGCCGAGCTGCTCACCGCCCCGGCTCCGGTCGGGCCGGACGCGTGGCAGCCACCCAGCCTGGCGGACGTGGCCGTCGTCGCGCAGCCGCACTGCCACCATCACTCGGTGATGGGCTACGACGCCGACCGGGCGCTGCTGAGCGCGGCCGGTGCCCAGGTCACGACCCTGGCCGGGTGCTGCGGCCTGGCCGGGAACTTCGGCATGGAGCAGGGGCACTACGACGTGTCCGTCGCTGTCGCGGAGCACGCGCTGCTGCCCGCGCTCCGCGCGGCCGAGCCGGGCACCGTCCTGCTCGCCGACGGGTTCTCGTGCCGGACGCAGGCGCAGGACCTCGCCGGGACGCCGATGACGCACCTCGCGCAGCTCCTGGCGGCACGCCTGCCGTAGGCGGCGGCGCGCTCGTTACATATTCGTGTCACCAGGGCATTCCGGACAGACCGCCCAGTAAGTAGGCTGCGGGCGGTCGAAGAGCGTCGCTCCATCGGAAGCGCATCCCCATGTTCCAGGTCGAGACCACGCGGTCCGTCGCCGTCCATCCGCTCGAGCACGCCTCGAGCGCGTTCACGCGCGCCGCCGCGGGCGCCGTCACGGAGAACCTCGACACGCTGCTCGGCGAGCGGCTGCTGCCGCTGCGCCTGCGCGACGGTGACGAGGACGCGCCCTACCTCCTGGCCGTGGACGCGGCGGGTCAGCCGGTGGTCGTCGAGATCGTCGCCGTGCTCGACGAGGTCGCGGTGCTCGGTGCCCTGCGCCACGCCGGGCGGGCCGCGGGGATGAGCGCGCAGGACCTCGCGGCGGTGTATCGCGGCGGCCCGGCGCGCTTCGCGGCGCACCTCGCGGCGTTCCGCGAGACGGTCCCGGCCACGACGCTCCTGTCCACGACCGTCCGCAGCGGTGCCCGCCTCCTCCTCGTGTGCTCCGCGATCGCCGACGGGGTGCAGGACGTCGTGGAGTTCCTGCTCCAGCCGGGCTGGCAGGTCGACATCCTCCAGGTCGGCGTCGTGCCCGGCGCGGACGGGGCCCGGATCGTCGACGTCTACCCGCTCGAGCGCACACCGCCGCCACGCCGCGCGCTGGAGCCCACCTCGCTGCGCATCGTGCGGGCCGACGACGCGACTCCCGGCCGTGGCTCGCGCCTCTCGGCGCCGCC
>CAUQTR010000475.1:0-2577 GCA_963521045.1 uncultured Actinotalea sp. | reverse complement strand
AGTCAGCGCAGCGCGGCGCCGGCGGCGGCCGGTACGGGGGGAGCCCCCGGCGCGGCCGGAGCCGGCGCCGTGGACCCGCGGACGATGAGCTCGGGGTGGAACAGGAGCTCGGTGCGCGGGACACGGGCTCCCGAGATCTCGGACAGCAGGGCGCTGACCGCGGCGCTGCCCATGCGGTCGACGGGCTGTCGAACCGTGGTCAGCGGCGGGTCCGTGAACGCGATGAGCGGAGAGTCGTCGTAGCCGACGACCGAGACGTCCTCGGGGACGCGCAGGCCGCGCGACCGGGCGGCGCGGATCGCGCCCAGCGCCATGAGGTCCGACCCGCAGACGACGGCGGTGTGGCCGCTGTCGATGAGCTCGCCGCCGGCCGCCTGGCCGCCCTCGACGGTGAACAGCGTCGAGACGACGTGCTCCATCGGGTCGGCCCCGGGATCACGGCGCTGGAGCGCCGCGGTGAAGGCGGCGACCTTGCGACGCGCCGGGATGTACCGGTCAGGGCCGATGGCCAGGCCGATCCGGGTGTGGCCGAGGGAGGCGAGGTGCCGCAGCGAGAGCTCCACCGCGACGGTGTCGTCGGTCGAGACCGTCGGGGCGTCGACACCCTCCGCGTAGCCGTTGATGAGCACGATCGGCAGGCCGCGGCTGCGCAGCCGGTGGTACCGGTCGCGGCTCGCGGCGGTGTCCGCGTGCCGGCCGGAGACGAACACGATCCCGTCCACCCCGTGCTCGAGGAGCATCTCGACGTACTCGTCCTCGGTCGTGCCGCCGGGGGACTGCGTGCACAGGAGGGGCGTGTAGCCGCGGTCGGAGAGCGTCGTCTCGATCGCCTGCGCGAGCGCCGGGAACACCGGGTTGTCGAGCTCGGGGACGATGAGCCCGACGAGGCCTTCGGAGCGCGTGCGCAGCTTCTCCGGCCGGTCGTAGCCGAGCACGTCGAGCGCGGCCAGCACCGCCTTGCGCGTCTCGGACGCGACGCCCGCCTTGCCGTTGAGCACCCGGGAGACCGTCGCCGTGCTCACGCCCGCCTGGTCGGCGAGGTCCTTCAGGCGGGTGCGCACGTGCGGAAGCGTAGAGGACACCGGGCACCTCCTCGTGGCCGTTCGACGCGTGGGAGCGCCGGGTCTGCAAAAGCGTTGCCTGAAAGTTACCGTAACGAGTTGCAAGAGCGCGAGCCCGGAGTTAGCGTCCAGCCATCAGGGCCGGGGCGGATCCCGCCGCGGCCGGTGACACGACCTGTCTGGAGATCACGATGCGACGGAGCATCCCCCTCGTCGCGGCCGCCCTCGGCGCCGCGCTCACCCTCACCGCCTGCGGCGGCGGCTCCGAGCCGGAGGCCGAGAACACCGAGTCGGCAGCCGAGGAGACCGAGGCCGCCGCCGACGGTGGCCTGACGATCTGGGTCGACGAGACCCGCCAGGCGGCGGTCGAGGCCGCCGCAGCCAGCTTCGAGGAGGAGACCGGCACCACCGTCGAGCTCGTCCTGAAGAACTACGACGACATCCGCACCGACTTCCTCACCCAGGTCCCGAGCGGCGAGGGCCCGGACATCACCGTCGGCGCGCACGACTGGCTGGGCGAGCTGACGACCAACGGCGTCGTCGCGCCGATCGAGCTCGGCGACACGGCCGCGGAGTTCGAGGAGATCGCCGTCGAGGCGTTCACGTACGACGGCCAGGTCTACGGCCTGCCCTACGCGATCGAGAACATCGCGATCATCCGCAACACCGCGCTCGCCGACTCCACCCCGGGCACGTGGGACGAGATGATCGCCAAGGGCCGCACGGCCGGCACGCCGTACCCCTTCCTCGTGCAGGTCGGCGAGACGGGTGACGGCTACACGCTCTACCCGCTCCAGACGTCGTTCGGGGCCCCGGTCTTCACCCAGGCCGAGGACGGCTCGTACACGTCCGAGCTCGCGCTCGGCGGCGAGGGCGGCACCGCGTTCGCGACGTGGCTCAAGGCGCAGGCGGACGCCGGCGTGCTGTCGACGTCGATGACCTACGACATCGCCGTGGAGGCGTTCAAGAACGGCGAGTCGCCCTACATCCTCGGCGGGCCCTGGATGCTCGGCACCTTCGAGGGCATGGACCTCGCGATCGACCCGATCCCGACGGCGGGCGGCCAGCTGGCGCAGCCCTTCACCGGCGTGCAGGGCTTCTTCATCAACGCGCAGAGCGAGAACCAGCTCCTCGCGAACGACTTCCTCACGACCTACATGGCCACCGAGGAGGCGCAGATCGCGCTCTACGAGGCGGGCGACCGCACGCCGGCGCTGACCGCGGCGGCCGACACGGTCTCCGCCGACCCGATCGCGGCCGGCTTCCGCGCCGCCGCGGAGAACGCCGTCCCGATGCCGTCCATCCCCGAGATGGGTTCGGTGTGGTCCTTCTGGGGCACCACCGAGGCGGGCATCATCTCGGGCGCCATCGAGCCGGTCTCCGGCTGGGAGAAGATGGTGACCGACATCCAGGGCGCCATCGACGCCTCCTGACGGGCCCCCCGCGAGCACCGTCTGACGGCCCGTGCCGCCGGCCCCCACCGGGTGCCGGCGGTACGGGCCCCCTCACGCACCAC
>CAUQTR010000474.1:0-2586 GCA_963521045.1 uncultured Actinotalea sp. | reverse complement strand
GGTGCGGATCCTCGGCAGCGAGGAGGCCGTCCGCGTCGCCGTCGGGCGCGAGATCCGGCGCGCCAGCGGCCTCGCGCTCCCCGTGCCGGGCGCCGTCGTGGCGGCCGCTCCGACCGGCACCGACACTGCCGGTACCCCGGCTACGGGCACCGCGGCTACCGGCACTGCTGCTACCGGCACTGCTGCGACCGGTACCACCACGTCGCTGATCACCGGCACCACCACCGAGGGGGACGCATGAGCGGCCCGTACGTCCAGCCGCTCCAGCACCAGGGCCGCGTGCCGCGTGGGCTCCGACCGCGCACCCTGCGCCAGGACCTCCCGGGCACCGTGCTCATCCTGCTCGTCGGCGCGGCGTGCTCCGTGCCGGGGCCGCCCACCTGGACGCGCGTCATGGGCGGCATGCTGCTGGTCCTCGGCGTGACGCTCGTGGCCGCCGTCGTCGCCCGGCACCGCCGTCGTCCCCGCCCGGCGCCGTCGCTGGGCGAGGTGGACGGCGTTCCCGCGACCGTGATCCCGCGAGACCGGGCCGTGCACACGGTGGGCATGGTGATGGTCGTCGAGCTCATCGCCTTCCTCGTCGGCATCGGCATCGCCGCGGCGCTGAGCCGCGGCTGGGTGCTGGCGCCCCCGTTGCTGGCGACCGCGGTCTGGTGGTCGGTGCCCGTCGTCCACTGGCTGCGCGGCAGCTACGGTGCCGGTGGCGTGTGGCTCACCCCGGTGCACCTGGTCCACCGGCACCGCGGTCTTCGCACGACCGTGGCCTGGGACGACGTCGTCGGCATCACCTTCGACGCCGAGACCGGATGGGTGTTCGTGCTCGTCCCGGACGGCCGGGCTCGGCACGAGTGGACGCGCGGCGGGCTCCACGGACCGCGCGCGGCGCGGCGCATCGAGGAGCGGATCATCCGCACCGAGGAGATGGGGCTGGACGCCGCGCAGGTCGCCCAGGTGCTCAGCTCGTACTGGCACTACCCCGCTCAGCGCAGCGAGCTCGGCGCGCCGGTGAGCCTCACCCGGGTCGAGTCGCTCACGCGGAGGTGACGGCAGCCGTCACCCGTCACGTGCCCGTCAGGAGTCGGACGCCGTCAGCAGACGGAACAGCAGTGCGCCACCGACGATGCAGACGAGAGCCGCGACGATCGCGAGGACGGCCCGCCGCCGCTCGGCCGTCGAGGCCCGCCCGGGCCACGGGCTCGGCAGCCAGCGCGACACCCACACGACGATCCCGCCCCCGGCCGCGAGCAGCAGCGCGCTCGGCAGTGCCCGCCACTCCTGCGTGACGGCGGCGCCCACGCTGCCGAGGACGCCCGCGACCAGGACGAACGCGCCGAGCATGCCCATCCGCAGCCGCCGCAGGGTTGACGTCGTCTCGTCGTCCGACCAGCTGCCACCGCGCGGGGCAGGGTCCTCGCTCACTCGACGGTCACGGTGATGGTGGGGTTCGGGTCCTCGGTGCGGCCCTCGGGGTCACCCTCGTCGCCGCGGTAGGAGTACGTGAAGCCGATCGTCGTCGTGCCGGGGCCCTCCGCGGTGAACTCCCACAGGAGGTGCAGCGACGAGCCGGGCGGGAGCTCCTCACCGCCGTCGTCGTGGATCGACTCGCCCTTGGACAGCACCTCGGCGTCGGGCCGGGTCGTCAGGTCCCAGCCGTCACCCACCGACGGGTTGTAGTCGCCGAAGTCGACCACCAGGGTCTCGCCGACCGCGAGCGTGACCTCGGACGCCGTGTACGGGACGGTCTCCCGGGCGCCCGGCGTGCACGCGGCGAGGCTGGCCACCAGCGCACCCGCCACGGCGACGTACGTGACGCGCGAACGGCTCATGGTTGGGGCTCCTCGGTGGGCGGCGCGGGCGGGACGTGCCGGCTCGGCAGGATAACCGGGGCCGAGGGCCCGGGGTCGACGGCCGTTCCCGGGGCGGCGAGCGGGGCACGACGACGCACCCACCCGACGATGACGGCCGGGACCACGAGGGCCGCGATCCCGACCCCGAGGATCTGATGCAGGAGCCCGCCGGACCCGGCCCCGAGCACGGCCCCGAGCAGCAGACCCACGACGCCGGTCGCCGCAACCGAGCCGACGACCGCCTGGAGGCGCGACCCGGCGGGGAGCAGCACGCGGACGGCCACGGCGAGCCGCCAGAGCCACACGGCCGCTCCCAGGACCGTCCCCGCGAGAGCGCCGAAGAAGTAGCCGACCAGCCCTTCGGCCGGGTCCTCGAACGCGACCACCTCGATCACCACGAGACCGACGAGCACGGTGACGACGGCGGCGACGGCCCAGCCGGCGAGGGCCGCACCGCCCGTCAGGGCGAGAAGCCGACCGGGCGGCTCGCCGTGGCTGCCCACGTCGTCTGCGGCCACGCTCACGCGTAGACCGCGAGCAGGTCCAGGCCCGTTGCCGCGGCGCGCTCGACGGCGTCGCCGACCGTGCGGACGCCGGCCGCGTCGTCCTCGTCGATGCCGTCCGGCTCCACGAGCCCGCGCGCGACCACCTCCCGCAGCTCGGCGACGCTCGCCCAGCCGACCATCGGGTACGTGCTCGCGCGCAGGCCCGCGACCTCGCGCGTCACGAGGTGCTGCAC
>CAUQTR010000473.1:0-2598 GCA_963521045.1 uncultured Actinotalea sp. | reverse complement strand
GGCGTCGAGCCCGCGGTGGTGGTGGAGGCCGCGGCATCGCTCGTCGAGGAGGGACAGGCCGCGGGCCGGGTGGCGCTCTCGGGGCCGGACCGGCCGACCGCCGTCGTGGCGCAGTCGGACCTGCTCGCCGCGGGAGTCCTGCTCGCCGCCCGCGAGCTGGGGCTGCGCGTACCGCAGGACGTCTCGATCGCCGGGTTCGACGGGATCGACCTGCCGTGGCTCGGCCCGGACGTGCTCACCACCGTCGCCCAGCCGCTCGCCGAGAAGGGCGAGGCGATCGGTCACGCCGTGGCGGCCGTCCTCGCCGGCGAGTCGCCCGGTCCGGTGGTGCTCGACGTGGAGCTCCGGCTCGGCACCACCACCGGCCCGCCCGCCTGACGGCGGGCACCCTGACGCCCGCCCCGCGTGGGCCGGACGACCGCTCGCCCGCGTCCGACGCACCGCCGGCACCCCGTCAGAGCCGGACGACCGCCTGGGCCTTGCCCAGCACTCGCTCGCCCGCTGCCGTCACCGTGAGGTCCACGCGCACCGTGCCCGCCTCGGCGTCGAGGGCACCCACGGTGCCGGTCACCTCGAGCGTGGCCTCGCCTGGGTCCGGGACCGGGACGGGCCGGGTGAAGCGCACGCCGTAGTCGACGACCGCCCCCGGGTCGCCCGCCCAGTCGCAGACCAGGTTCACGGCCGCACCCATGGTGAGCATGCCGTGCGCGATGACGCCGGGCAGGCCCACGTCGGCCGCGAAGCGCTCGTTCCAGTGGATCGGGTTGAGGTCGCCGCTCGCCCCGGCGTAGCGCACGAGGTCCTGCCGGGTGAACGTCACGGTGCGCGAGGCGACGACGTCGCCCACGGCGAGGTCAGCGATCGCCGGGCGGCTCATGCGTCCGCCTCCTCGGCCAGCCGCACCGCGAGGCGCGAGACGACGGTCGAGACCGGCGCCCCGGCGGCGTCGGCGATCTCGCAGCGCGTGGTCACCGTCGCCAGCCCGGACCGCTCGACGACCTGGTCGATGTGCAGCACCGTCACGAGCTCGTCGCCGGCGACGATCGGGCGGTGGTGGGTGAAGCGCTCGTCCGCGTGCACGACGCGGCTGAAGTCGATCGCCGCCTCGGGGTCCGCGATGAGCTGCGCCTCGGCGCGCTGCGCGACCACGACGGCGAAGGTCGGGGGCGCGACGACGTCGGCGTGCCCGAGCGACCGCGCCGCCTCGGCGTCGTGGTGCGCGGGGTGGGTGGCACCGACGGCACGTGCGAAGTCGCGCACGTGCTCACGGCCGACGGCGTAGGGCGCCGTCGGCGGGTACTGGCGCCCGGCGTAGGCGGGGTTGATGCCCATGCGCTGCCGGCTCGCTCCGGTGGTCCTGACGCCCGACGGCGTCGGGTCAGCGGGTCTCGCGGTGGACGGTGTGCTTGCCGTCGCGCGGGCAGAACTTCTTCATCTCCAGACGGTCCGGGTCGTTGCGCCGGTTCTTCTTGGTGATGTAGTTCCGCTCCTTGCACTCCACGCACGCGAGCGTGATCTTCGGGCGGACGTCCTGGGACTTGCTGGCCACGGTCTTGCCACCTCTCGCGCCTCTGGTGCGCCTGATACGTCTCGTACGGCCGGCTGTCCGCCGGTCCGTCTGTCCACTGTGGTAGCGAGGGCGGGACTCGAACCCGCGACACCACGATTATGAGTCGTG
The DNA here is from genome assembly GCA_963521045.1 of uncultured Actinotalea sp. GTDB lineage: Bacteria > Actinomycetota > Actinomycetes > Actinomycetales > Cellulomonadaceae > Actinotalea. The sequence continues at coordinate 920 of CAUQTR010000473.1, read as the reverse complement.
TGCTCTAACCACCTGAGCTACCCCGCCACTATCGGTGCGCTCGGCCGGTCCGTGCGCACGGGGCGCACGAGCCGATCTCCAGGCACCAACAGAGCCCCGAAAGGGAATCGAACCCTTGACCTTCTCCTTACCATGGAGACGCTCTGCCGACTGAGCTATCGGGGCAGCGCGTGCCAGGGTACACGCGCCGCACCGTGCCCGCGAAATCGATGCGGGCGCCGGCCTCAGCGGTAGTTGACGAACTGCAGCGCGACGTCGAGGTCGGCCCCCTTGAGCAGGCCGATGACGGACTGCAGGTCGTCGCGGCTCTTCGCCGAGACCCGCAGCTCGTCGCCGGTGATCTGCGCCTTGACGCCCTTGGGCCCCTCGTCGCGGATGATCTTCGAGATCTTCTTCGCGTCCTCGCTGCTGAGGCCCTCCTTGATGACCGCCTCGAGCCGGTACTCCTTGCCGGACTGCTTCGGCTCGCCCGTCTCGAGCGCCTTGAGCGAGATGCCGCGGCGGATGAGCTTGGTCTCGAACACGTCGAGCACCGCCTTGACGCGCTCCTCCGAGTTCGCGGTCATGACGACCGTCTCGCCGCTCCAGGCGATGGATGCGCCGATGTTCTTGAAGTCGTAGCGCTGGGAGACCTCCTTCGCGGCCTGGTTCAGCGCGTTGTCGACCTCCTGGCGGTCCACCTTGCTGACGACGTCGAACGAGGACTCCGATGCCATGTCTGACCTCCTGGGACTCTCCGTGTGCGGCGAGGCCGCGCGGACTTGCTATCCTTCCATCCGCACCCTGGCAGGTTGCCCGAGCGGCCAAAGGGAGCTGACTGTAAATCAGCCGCGTCATGCTACGGGGGTTCGAATCCCTCACCTGCCACGCGACTCGAGCGCCCCGCACCGGCCACGGCCGGGCGGGGCGCTCGTGCGTGC
>CAUQTR010000472.1:0-2603 GCA_963521045.1 uncultured Actinotalea sp. | reverse complement strand
AGCCGCCGGTCCGCGCGTCACTGCCCCCACGCGCCGAGATGACCGCTCCGGCGGCGCGCCGCGGCGGATCGCCGACCGGAGTCGTCACCTCGGCGGTGCGGTTCGGCGCGCGGCGGCAGCGGCGGCGGGGTAGGACAGGGGTGACCGAACGACCGCACCGAGAACAGGAGCGACTCCGCATGGAGCACTTCACGATCGCGACCGTCGCCGAGCAGAGCCCCGACTTCCGTCGCGTGCTGTGGACCGGCGAGCACACCCAGCTGGTCATCATGACCATCCCCGCCGGCGGCGAGATCGGCGAGGAGGTCCACGACGTCGACCAGATCCTCACCTTCGTCAGCGGCGTCGGGGAGGCGATCGTCTCGGGGAACAAGCGCAAGGTGAGCCAGGGCGACCTCGTCGTCGTGCCCGCGGGGAAGAAGCACAACTTCCTCAACGTGGGCGAGAACCCGCTCATCCTCTACACGGTCTACGGCCCGCCGGAGCACGCCGACGGCGCCGTGCACGCGACCAAGGAGGAGGCCGACGCCCTCGAGGAGGCCGGCAAGGACGAGCCGCCCACGTCGGACTGACCGGCCCATGAGCTGTGGCTGAGCGCCGAACCGGCCCCGCCCGCCGAGCCGGCCCGCCCGCGGCCGCGCCCCGTCCGGATGCTCGCATGCGAGCGTCCGTGCACCCGGAGCTGTTGTCAACGCCTCCAGGTGCACGGACGCTCGCGTTCGAGCCCCTCAGCTCGAGGGCTCGCCCTCGACGCCCTCGTCGTCGTTGTCGGTGACGTCCTCGGCGTCGAAGCCGGCCTCGGCGCACCCGGTGCGCAGGGCGTCGGCGTCGACCGTGAACCGCCCGCGCTGGTCGGGGCCGATCCGCTCGGAGTCGGCGTTCGTCACCGGCGGGTCGACCGTCGAGCGGATCGACCGGGTCTCGGCGCTGGCCGCGCTCGCGGCGACGACGTCCATGAGGCGCGTCCGCTCGTCCTCGTCCCCGGCGGCCTCGGCGGCGAACAGGTCCCGGCAGGCCACGAAGCCAATCGGGTCGTCGTGCGCGAGGGTGAAGCCGGACGACAGGCTGTTGACGTCGTTGTCCGAGCTGCACGCCCCGAGCGTGAGCACGAGGGGCAGCGCGGCGGCGGCGGCGAGCAGGGGGCGCGGGCGGCGTCGGTCCATGTGCTCAGTAAAGGCGCGGGTCGGGGGCGCCGCGACCGGACGCCTCCGCTCAGGGCTGGTCCCCGACGTCGTCGGTGACCTCGGCGAGCCGACGTCGCAGGTGCGCGCGCTCGGCGTCGTTGGTGACCAGGTCGAGCGCCGCGAGGTACGCGGTGCGCGCCTCGGGGCGGCGCCCGAGGCGGCGCAGGAGGTCGGCGCGCGTGGCGGGCAGCAGGTGGTACCCGGCCAGCGCACCCGAGCCCTCGAGGCGGTCGACGAGCGCCAGGCCGTGCTCCGGCCCCGACGCGAGGGCGACGGCGACCGCGCGGTTGAGCTCGACGAACGGGTTGCCGGTGAGCTGCGCGAGCGCGGCGTACAGCTCGGCGATGGTCTCCCAGTCGGTCAGCGCCGCCGTGGGTGCCGTCGCGTGCTCGCCGGCGACGGCGGCCTGGAGCACGTAGGCCCCGGGCCGGTCCCCGGCGCGGCGGCGCGCGTCCGCGAGCAGCGTGTCCGCCTCCTCCGCCTGGGCGACGTCCCACCCCGTGCGGTCCTGCTCCTCGAGCGGCACGAGCCGCCCCTCGGCGTCGGTGCGGGACGAGCGCCGCGCGTCGTGGAAGAGCATGAGGGCGAGCAGGCCGAGCACCTCGGGCTCGTCGGGCATCAGCGACGCGAGGAGCCGGCCGAGCCGGATGGCCTCCGCGCTCACGTCCTCGCGCAGCAGGCCGCCGCGCGTCGCCGCGTAGCCCTCGGTGAAGAGGAGGTAGACGACGGCGAGCACGCCGTCGAGCCGCTCGGGCAGCGCGTGCGCGGGCGGCACGCGGTAGGGGATCCGGGCAGTGGTGATCTTCGCCCGGGCGCGGACGAGGCGCTTGGCCATCGCCGCCTCGCCGACGCCGAACGCGCGCGCCACCTCGGCCACCTCGAGCCCGCAGACCGTGCGCAGCGTGAGCGCGACGCGCGTCTCGGGGGACAGCGCGGGGTGGCAGCACGTGAAGACGAGGCGGAGGCGGTCGTCGTCGAGGCCGTCGGCGTCCGTGCGTCCGCCGGGCGGCCCGGCAGCGCCGTCGTCGCGGGTGAGGTCCACGGCCACCTCCTGGACGACCTTGCGCTCGGTGCCCGCGCGACGCAGGCGGTCCAGGGCCCGACGCCGGGCCGTGGTCAGCAGCCAGGCACCGGGCCGGTCGGGGACGCCGTCGGCCGGCCACGTGCGTGCGGCCGCGACGAACGCCTCTTGTGCGCAGTCCTCGGCGAGCGCCCAGTCGCCGGTGACGCGGATGAGCAGCGCGACCAGCCGCGTCCACTCGTCGCGGAACGCGGACGAGATCGCCGCGTCGACGTCGACGGGCACCGGGTCGGCCGGCATCGGGTCGGACGGCACCCGCGTCGACGGCAGAGGGTCGGACGGCACCGGCGGCTCAGCCCTCGAACGGCCAGACCGCCCGGAGCTCGATCGCCCCGAAC
>CAUQTR010000471.1:0-2611 GCA_963521045.1 uncultured Actinotalea sp. | reverse complement strand
CGCTGACGGAGCGCCTCAAGCAGTCCGCCCAGGGCGCGGTCGAGGCCGCGCGCAACGTCCTGCCCACCAAGGACCCCGAGCCGACCACGGTCAGCCCGGCGCCGGCCACGCGCCAGCCGACCGCCCGGCCGTCGGCCGGCACCACGCCCAAGCCCCGGGCCGCCGCGAGCACGTCGACCGGGTCCGTCGGAGCAGGCACGACGAGCAGCGGCCCCCGGCGGGTGCGGCTCGCGGTCGCGAAGATCGACCCGTGGTCCGTGATGAAGCTGTCGTTCCTGCTGTCCGTCGCCGTCGGCATCATGATCGTCGTCGCGGCCGCGGTGACCTGGTACACCCTCGACGGCCTGCACGTCTTCACGAGCGTCAACGAGATCATCGCGACGCTCTCGGGCTCCACGACGTTCTTCGACATCAACGACTACGCCGGGTTCCAGCGCGTCATCTCGCTGGCGACGATGATCGCGGTCGTCGACGTGGTGCTCCTCACGGCGCTCGCGACCCTCGGCGCCTTCCTCTACAACATCGTCGCCGCGCTGGTCGGCGGGGTGCACCTCACCCTCACCGACGACTGACGGGACCGTCCGGCCCATGGCTGGCGGCACCCGGAGGCCCGGGACGTCCGTGACCGCCGTTTGGGGCGCGCGTGCGGGCTGGGGTACTCTCGTGCGGCGCCGTCGTCGGTGCTCGGGCCTATAGCTCAGACGGTTAGAGCGCTTCCCTGATAAGGAAGAGGTCAGAGGTTCAAGTCCTCTTAGGCCCACCCCCTTCCGCCCCATCGGAGGACCGCATGAAGAAGCTCCTCATCGCCCTGCTGGCAGCTGTCGCGGGGTACCTGGTCTGGCGCACGTACGCGGAGGACCGCGACGAGCGTGACCTGTGGACCGAAGTCACCGACGAGCTCGACTGAGCTCCTCCCCCGTCCTGCCGTGCTTGCGACGGCCGGACGGCACCGGGGGCCATGGCGCAATTGGTAGCGCACCTGCTTTGCAAGCAGGGGGTTAGGGGTTCGAGTCCCCTTGGCTCCACCGAGGACACACGGCTGACGCGGCGCACCGGATGCGGCGGCGACGCCCGCTCACGATCGGGAGGTCGGTCCGTTGGGCACCGTGCCGTCGGACACCGGGCCACATGACAGCGGGCCACCGGACAGCGGGCCGCTGCGGAGCGGGCCGGGCACAGGGCAGGCGGTCGTGCCGCTCTCGGCCGAGCACCGCACGGTCGTCGCGCGGATGGTCGAGAGCTACGCGGGCTCCGCGCCCGCCGGCTGGGTCCGGATCGTCCTGCGCAAGGAGTGCTCGGTCGCCCCGGAGCTCGCCGGTGCCGCGGGCGTGCAGGCCGTGGTCCTGCGCCGTCCGGACGGCCTGGTCCAGGAGCACTTCCGGGTTCCGCGCGAGCACCACTTCCTCATCGGCGACATGCTGCGCGAGCTCGCGGCGGCGTCACCGACGCGGACGGTCGTGCTGGAGCTCGTGGTCGACGCGACGGGCGACCATGTGGTGCGCATCGTCCAGGACGTCCCGAGGCTGCTGGTCGGCGTCCGTGACGAGACGTCGTCCGTCCCGGTCCACCGGTACCTGGAGCGCCACCGCGCCGAGCTCGAGGCGCTCGATCAACGGCTGGCTCCCGGGTGACCGCCGTCGGCCTCGCCCCGGAGCACCAGCAGGTGCTCGAGCGGATGGTCCGGAGCTACCCGACCACGGCGCCCGCCGGCTGGCTGCGGATCGTGGTGCGCGAGGAGTGCTCCGCCGACCCGCAGGTTGCCGGCAACGCGAGCGTGCAGGCCGTCGTCGTGCGCGGGCCGGACGGCCTCGCGCAGCACGAGTACCGGCCCCCGGACGACCTCTACTTCCCCGCGGGTGACATGCTGCGCGAGCTCGCGGCGGCGTCCCCGACGCTGACGGTGGTGCTCGAGCTCGTCGTGGACGCGACCGGGCGGCACGCGGCCCGGGTGGTCCAGGGCGAGCCTCGGCTCCTGGCGGGGATCCGTGACGAGACGTCGTCGGTCCCGGTCCACCGGTACCTGGAGCGCCACCGCGCCGAGCTCGAGGCGCTCGCCGCGCGGGTGCGCTGACGCACCTCCCTCCCCGCCACCTGTCCGTCGTGCGTCGCGACGCCGGCCGGGTGAGGATGACGTCGATGTCGCACACCATGGAGTTCGGCCCGCTCGTCGTCACCTTCGACGCCCGGGTGCTTCGGCCCCGGCCGTGGACGCTGCTCCAGGCGTCGTGGGCGGCCGAGCTCCACCCTGACCTGCCGGCCGGGCCCGTGCTGGAGCTGTGCTCGGGTGCCGGGCACATCGGGCAGGCGACCGCCGCGCTCACCGGCCGCGCGCTGGTGCAGGTGGACGTCGACCCGCACGCGTGCCTGCTCGGGGAGGCGAACGCCGCAGCCAACGCCGCGGCGCGCGCCTCCACCGGCACGACACCCGTCCGGGTCGAGGTGCGCTGCGGCGACCTCGAGGCGGCGGTGCGGCCGGACGAGTCGTTCGCCGTGGTCCTCGCCGATCCCCCGTACCTGCGCCGGGACGAGGTCGAGGCCTGGCCGCAGGACCCGGTGCTCGCGATCGACGGCGGGCCCGACGGGCTCGACCTGCCGCGCCGGTGCCTCGCCG
>CAUQTR010000470.1:0-2612 GCA_963521045.1 uncultured Actinotalea sp. | reverse complement strand
GCGAACCGCTCGGCGAGGACCGGCAGGTGGGTGGTGACGGTCGCGGTGCGGGCGAGTGCGGCGTAGGACTCACGCACCACGAGGCGTACCACCTCGCGGGGGAGCCCCGGGAACCGGGCGGCGAGCCGGTCCGCGACGCGCTCGAGCGTCGACTCGGCGTCGGGCCGCGGCCCCTCCTCGAGGTCGTCCTCACGCCCGGTGCGCGACGCGGCCTGCGCGAGGGCGTCGAGGAGCGCGGACGCGACCCCCGCCATGCCCGGCGCCAGCGCGTAGAAGATCCACGTCCCGCGCCGCTCCGCGGTGATCACGCCGGCCTCGCGCAGCGCGCGCAGGTGGTGGGAGACGGTCGGCCCGGCGAGCTCCGTGATCGACGCGACCTCCCCGGCCGCGAGGCGACCCCCGGGGGTGGCCGCCAGGGCGGAGATGACCTGCAGCCGGAGGGGGTCCGCCAGGGCCCGCACCACGGGCACGACGCCGTCCGCGACGTCGCGGGGCATGGCGTGGACGCGCGGCCGCTCGGTGGTCGTCATGGGATCTCCTCCTTGTTTCCACCATCATCTAAGTAAACGACGGTCGAAACAAGAGACGCCGGGTGGCGCGGAGATGAACGTCCGGCATCGGGTCCGGCGCCCCGGGAGGCGGGCCGAGCGGCCGCCCCGAGCGGCCGGGCCGTCTGCGAGCAGTGGTCAGCCCGCTCTCGGCCGGCTCGCGCGCGCTGGACCCGGCCGGGTCCGTCCCGTCGAGCTGCGCGCCGGCCAGGTCGTGGCCGTGGCGAGCCGCTCGAGCGCGGGCACGCGGAGGGACGCGCGGAAGAGGAGGTAGCCGAGGAGCCCGCCCAGGCAGTTGGCCAGCAGGTCGTTCACGTCGCCGACGTGACCGCCCTGGCCGATGCGGGTCTGGATCACCTGGGACGTCTCGATCGCGAGGCTGAGCGAGAACGCGGCGATGAGCGCCCGGCCCGCCGAGTGGGCACGGGTGAGGAGCGGCACGAAGAACCCGAGCGGGAGGAGCACGAGGACGTTCTTCGCCATGTCGGTCAGGTCCGTGCCGGCCAGGGGCACGACGTTCAGGTGCTCCCACCACGGCAGGTCGGACCCCGCTTTGCCCACGAAGATCGGGAACAGCGTGTTGGCGACGACGCCGGCCCCGTAGACGCACAGGGCCGCGACGAGCAGGGTGCGCGGGACGTTCAGCGCGGCCCGCCGGTGCAGGACGTTCAGGAGCAGCGCGCCGACGAGCACACCGGCGGGGACGACGAACGGCCAGGCGGGGATCTCCTGCCACGGGGTGGTCATGTGCTCTCCTCGCAGTGGGTCCACCGGACCCTAGGAGCCCGGGAGCTCCCGCGGCGTCCGGCGACGGGATGGTGACGGGCGCGCTCGGTCCGCCCACGGGTGGACGCCGCCGCCACCGCTGCCGGCCCTCCCCGCGTGGTCCGCGGCGGCGCGGAGCCGCGTGGTCCCGTGCGTCCGCCGTACGGCGATCGCCGTACCCGGTGCCTGCACCTGCACGACGACGCGACCGTGCCCTGGTCGAGACGCTCTCTGCATCGTCCCGACAAGGAAGTGGAGTGCCCCCTCATGGCAGGCATGCTGAGTCGTCTTGGTCGCTTCTCGTTCCGCCGGCGCTGGCTGGTCATCTCGGTGTGGCTCCTCGCGCTCGCCGGCGCGGTGGGGCTCGCGGTCAGCTCGCAGGGCCCCGTCAACACCCGGGCCACGATGCCGGGGATCGAGTCGCAGGAGGCGTTCGACCTCATCGCGGAGCGCTTCGACGACGCCCCGACCGACGGGGCGTCCGCGACCCTGGTCCTCGTGGCTCCCGAGGGGGAGACGCTGACGTCCCCGCAGAACGCGGAGCTCGTCGAGCGCGTCCTGGCATCCGTCGCCGACGGTGCGCAGGTGGCGCGGGTGGTCCCGCCCTCGGCCGGGCGGAGCCTCAGCCCCGACGGCGCGACCGGGTTCGCCTCGGTGTCGTACGAGGTGCCGTCGCCGGAGGTGACGGAGGCGTCGCGCACCGCACTGGCCGACGCGGTGCAGCAGGCGCGCGACGCCGGGCTCACGGCGGAGATGTCCGGCTCGGCGCTCAAGACGGGCACCAAGATGAGCGTCATGGAGCTCGCCGGGGTCGGGATCGCGGCCGTCGTGCTCCTCATGACCTTCGGCTCGCTGCTGGCGGCCGGTCTGCCGCTCCTCACGGCGATCATCGGCGTGGCCATCTCGTTCCTCGGGGTGTGGGCAGCGGCCGGCCCCCTGGGCATGACGATCACCACGGGCATGCTCGCCCTCATGCTGGGCCTGGCAGTGGGCATCGACTACGCGATGTTCGTCGTCTCCCGGTTCCGTGAGGAGCGCCGAGGGTTCGACGACGGCGAGGAGGCGGCAGCCCGGGCGGTCGGGACCGCCGGCTCGGCGGTCACCTTCGCCGGCGCGACGGTGGTCATCGCGCTCGCCGGCCTCTCGGTGGTCGGGATCCCGTCGCTGGGGAAGATGGGCCTCGCGGCCGCCGGCGCGGTGGTGGTCGCCGTCGTGGTGGCGGTCACGCTGGTCCCGGCGCTGCTGGCGCTCGCCCCGAACCGGGTGCTCTCGCGGGCCCAGCGCCGCGGCGACTTCAGC
>CAUQTR010000469.1:0-2615 GCA_963521045.1 uncultured Actinotalea sp. | reverse complement strand
CGTCCGGAGCGCGGCGTCCGCCCGGCGGCGGTGCTGCTCACCGGCGCACCTCCTCGAGCTCGCGCTCCTCCAGCGAGAGCGCGCCCGGCGCACCCAGGTCGGCCCGGTAGACGAGCACGCGGGACGGGTCGGCGGTGAGCGTGACCGGGCTGCCGACGACGGGCGGGTGGTCCGCGTGGACGTGCAGCAGCTGGCCCTGCGGCGTCGTGACACCGACCGCGAACTCGCGCCCGTGGTACTCGACCGTCACGACGTTCGCCGTCACCGCGTTGCCGCCGACCTCGGGCCGCGCCGCCGAGACGACGACGAGGTCCTCGGGCCGGATGGCCACGCGCACGACGTCGCCCACGGCCGCCGCCTCCGGAGCCGTGCCCTGCAGGCGGATGCCCTGACCCTCGACCGTCACGGGAGCCCCCGCGGCGCCGGCCGACGGGTTACCGACGGCCACCACGTCGAGGTCGATGAGGTTCCGGTAGCCCATGAAGTCGGCGACGTGCCAGTTCACCGGGTGGTTGTGCAGCTGCTCGGGCGTGCCGACCTGCTGCACCCGTCCGTCGCGCAGCACCACGAGGCGGTCGGCCATCGACAGGGCCTCCTCCTGGTCGTGCGTGACGTAGATCGTCGTGAGGCCCAGTGACTGGTGCAGTCGGCGGATCTCGGTGCGCATCTCGAGCCGGAGCTTGGCGTCGAGGTTGGACAGCGGCTCGTCCATGAGCACGAGGCGCGGCTCGGTCACCACGGCGCGGGCGATCGCGACGCGCTGCTGCTGCCCGCCGGACAGCTGCCCGGGCAGCTTCTTCGCGTGCTGCTCGAGCTTGACGAGCGCGATGGCCTCGGCGACGCGGCGCTTGACCTCGTCGCGCGCGACCTTGCGCATCTGCAGGCCGAAGGCGATGTTCTTCTCGACGCTCAGGTGGGGAAACAGCGCGTAGTTCTGGAAGACCATCCCGAAGCCGCGGTTCTCCGCGGCGACGGTGTCGACGCGCTTGCCGTCGATGAGGATCTGCCCGTGCGTGAGCGGGAGGAGCCCGGCGATGCAGTTGAGCGCGGTGGACTTCCCGCAGCCCGACGGCCCGAGCAGGGCGATGAACTCGCCCGCCCGGACCGTCAGGTCGAGGTCCACCAGCGCGGTCTGACCGCCGAAGCTCCGCCCGACACCCTGGAGCTCCAGCGACTCGAACCTGCCGGCAGCAATGGCCATGGTCAGTTCGCCTCGAACTTCCCGGCGCCGACCTCGCGGTCCCAGATGTCGAAGGCCGTGACGATGGCCGCGGCGTCGAGCTGGGTCGCGGCCTCGTGCGACTCGATGGCCTCGTCGTACCAGTCGCGGGAGAACTCCTCGATGACGGCCTGCGTGTCCTCGGGGGCCAGGTCCAGGGTCGCGCCCTCGATCGCCGGGCCCGGGTAGTGGTAGCCGTTGTCGTAGAGCTTGGCGTTCTGCTCGGGCGTGAGCAGATCGTTCAGCAGCAGCAGGATCGCCGAGATCTTGTCCGGCGTCTGGCCCTGGGGCACGACGGCGAAGTGCGAGTCGCTGATGAACGTGTACTCGTCGAACTCCGCGACCGTGAGCGTGTTGGGCGCCCGTCCGTCGGCCCGGGGCTCGATGTCCCAGCCCATGGTGATCGGGGTCAGCGCCCAGGTGCCGTCCGACATGTTGGTGATGACCTGCCCGGTGCCCGTCGGGTACGTCGTGACGTACTGGTCGAGCTCCTTGAGGAAGGCCCAGGTGTTCTCCCAGCCGTTCTCGGGGTCACGCGGGTCCGAGTCGCCGAGCATGTACGGCAGACCCTGGAGCCACGTGCGGCCCGGGCCGGAGTTCGCCGGGCGGGCGTACCCGAACTTGCCGGGGTTGGCCTCCGCCCACTCGAGCAGCTCCTCGGGCGTGCTGGGCACGTCCGCCTCGGGCAGCTGCTCGGGGTTGTAGCTGAGCAGCGGGCCGCCCGGCGTCCACGACAGCAGCACACCGTGCCCCTGCGCGAGCTCGGACATGTCCGCCGCCTGCGGGATGTAGTTGTCCATGTTGCCGAGCCGGTCGCCGTACTCCTCGGCGATGGGGATCCACAGGTCCTCGCCGAGCCCGGCCGAGAGGGCGTCGTTGCCCGTGAGGACCATGTCGATCTGCAGGTTGTCGGTGTCGATCTGCGGCTTGAGGCTGCCGACGAGGTCCGGGGACGCACCCGTCTCGAACGTCACCGAGGCGATGACGTCCGGGTTGTCCGCCGCGAAGTCCTCGATCGCGCCCTGGACGAGCTTGAGCACGCCGCCGACGTCGTGGATCGTCAGGTCGACCGGCTCGGAGGGGGTCTCGGGGATCTCGTCCCCCGCCTCCTCGCCGCCGGCGGCCGCGGTCTCCTCACCCTCCGGTCGCTGCGTGTTCTCCGGCGCGGAGCATGCTGCGAGCAGCATCCCGAGGGCCGCGACTCCGGCCACCAGGTGCAGGTGCTTGGCAGTGCGCATGGGCCTTCCTTCTCTCTGTGGGCGCCGGACGACGTCGTCGCGGCGGTCGAGGGGATCGAGCTCAGGTCGTGGGGGCGCCGGAGGCCACGGGCACGGCACCCGCCGCGGTGGCGCCGACGGCGGTGGTCGGGGCGACCGCTGCGCCCGCGGGGTCGGGC
>CAUQTR010000468.1:0-2615 GCA_963521045.1 uncultured Actinotalea sp. | reverse complement strand
GGGCGGCTCCGCTCGCCGCCGGTGTGGAGGCCCTGGCGCGCCGGGGCCGCCTCGACCTCCCCGGCCGGCGGACGCCGAGCGATCTCCTCACCGCACGCGAGGCCGAGGTGCTGAGCCTCGTGGCGGAGGGGCTGAGCAACCGCCAGATCGGCGAGCGGCTCTTCATCAGCGGGAAGACCGTGAGCGTGCACGTCTCCAACGTGCTGGCCAAGCTGGGCGTCTCGAGCCGCACCGAGGCCGTGACGGTCGCGCACCGGCGCGGCCTGGCGGCGGTCGCCGAGCCCGAGGGCACGCCGGCCGGACGCTGAACGGCTCAGCGGACGAAGATCCCCGGCCCCGGCGTCAGCGTGCCGAACGCCGGCCGGGCGTCGAGCAGCCAGCCGTCGACCGGGAAGCGCGCGACGAGCGCGGTGCCCTGCGGGGTGCGGATGAACATCCGCCCGTCGCGCGTCGGCGTGAACGACCAGGGGCCGAGGAACGGCACACCGCTGCGCAGGTTGGTGAAGCCGCCGTCGTCCTCGACCCTGCCCGTGGCCGCGGCGCCGCTCGCCCGGTCGTAGAAGAACAGCGTGCCGTCGAGCGCGGCCGTGATCTGGGTCCACGGGTCGAAGCCCGGGTGGTTGCGCACGTCCGCGAAGCCGCCGTCGGGCGTGACGCGGCCGGTCGCCGCGAGGCGGCTGTACGCGTTGTAGAACAGCACGAGCCCGTCCTGCACGGGCACGATGTGCGTCCAGAAGTCCCACAGGTGCTGCTCGCTGAGCTGGACGTACGCGCCGTCGGGCCGGATGCGCCCGATCACCGCCACCCCGACGTAGCCCTGCGGACCGGACCGCACGAGGTAGGACACGAGCAGGTCGGGCGCGACCACCACGAGGGTGTGCGCGAGCGGGACCTGGTGGTTGTCCCGGTGATCGACCCAGGACCCGTCGGTGCGCACCTCCCCGACGGTGAGCAGGTCGCCGCGCTGGAAGGCCATCCGGCCGTCGCCGAGTGCGACGTGCTGGTGCCAGCCGGTGTCGAGCTGGAACGTCTGCTGGGGGACGAGCGCGCCGTTCGTCGCGAGTGCGCCGGTGCTCGTCACGCCGGAGGGCCCGTAGCTCAGCCACTGGCCGTCCCCGGGCGCCAGGGCCCACGGCTCGGCCGCGGTGGCCCCGGAGGCGACGAGGGCCTCCAAGGGGGTGCGGGTGTCGGGTGCGACGTCGGTGCGCAGAGGGCTCATGCCCCTCAGGAGCACGCCGCGGCGCGACCGTGACACCCCGTGAGCCCCCGCGCTCGGGACGCCGCACGCCCTCGCCGGTGTCGGGGCCAGCGTCTACGTTGATCGCATGGCGCGCGCGACGACCCCGGCGGTCGAGCTCGAGGTGTCCGGCCGCACGGTGCGCGTCACCAGCCCGGATCGCGTGGTGTTCCCCCAGCGCGGGCTGACCAAGCTGGACGTCGTGCAGTACTTCGTCTCCGTCGGCGACGGCGTCCTGGGTGCGCTGCGGGACCGTCCGACGACGCTCGAGCGCTGGCCCAAGGGCGTCTTCGAGGGCGCGCGCATGTCGACGCGCAGCGACAGCACGGGTGACGCGTTCTACCAGAAGCGCGTGCCGCGGGGCGCGCCCGACTACGTCGAGACGGCGACGATCGCCTTCCCCAGCGGGCGCCCGGCCGACGAGGTGTGCCCCACCGAGCTCGCCGTCGTGGCGTGGGCGGCGAACATGGGCACGCTGACGTTCCACCCCTGGCCGGTGCGCTCGGCCGACGTCGAGTCTCCCGACCAGATGCGGATCGACCTCGACCCGCAGCCGGGCACCGACTTCGACGACGCCGTGCGGGTCGCGCCCGAGGTCCGAGCGCTGCTCCACGAGCTGGGCATGGAGGGCTGGCCCAAGACGTCGGGCGGGCGCGGGGTGCACATCTTCGTCCCGATCGAGCCGCGCTGGACGTTCACGCAGGCCCGCCGCGCCACGATCGCGCTCGGACGTGAGATCGAACGCCGCCTGCCGGACCAGGTGACGATGAAGTGGTGGAAGGAGGAGCGCGGCACCAAGATCTTCGTGGACTACAACCAGATGGCGCGCGATCGCACCATCGCCTCCGCGTACTCGATCCGCTCGAACCCCCGGGCCACCGTCTCCGCGCCGCTGCGCTGGGAGGAGCTCGGCGACGTCCACCCGGACGACTTCGACGTCCTGTCGATGCCCGCCCGGTTCGCGGAGGTCGGCGACCTCTTCCACGCGCTCAGCGCCCCGACCGCGGATGACCCGGACCGGCCGGCCTTCTCGCTCCAGCCCCTGCTCGACCTGGCGGACGAGGACGAGCGCGAGCACGGCGCCGGCGACCTGCCCTACCCGCCCGAGTACCCGAAGATGCCCGGCGAGCCCAAGCGGGTGCAGCCGAGCAAGGACCGCGACCGCAAGAAGGCCGGCCCGGAGCCGGACGCCGCCCCGACGACCAGCGACCGACCCGCCGTCGACTGACCCTCGCGGTCAGTCCCGGACGTCGTACCAGCGGTTGCCGTAGCGGCGCGAGACGCGCAGGTGCGGCACGTCCGCCAAGGGCTGCACGTGCGCCCGCACGCGCCGCGCGACGCCGAGTGCGAGCGGGTCGTCGTCGGCCACGTAGCGGAC
>CAUQTR010000467.1:0-2622 GCA_963521045.1 uncultured Actinotalea sp. | reverse complement strand
GGACCAGCGCCCGCCCGACGACGTCGAGGACCGCGACGACACGCTCACCGTCATGCTCCTGTGCGCGCACCCGGCGCTTCCCCCGGCCGCCGCGATCCCGCTCACGCTGCGCGCTGTCGGCGGCCTGACGACGCGCGAGATCGCCACCGCGTTCCTCGTGCCCGAGGCGACCATGGCGCAGCGGATCAGCCGCGCGAAGGCGACGCTGCGCGCGTCCGACGCCCCGTTCGCCATGCCCCCGCCCGACGACGTCCCGCGCCGCCTCGTGCTGGTGCGGCGCGTGCTCTACCTGCTGTTCAACGAGGGCTACGCCACGAGCGCCGGGCCGGACATCGTGCGGGTCGACGTCACGGCCGAGGCGATCCGGCTGACCCGGCTGCTTCACGCCGCCGTCCCCGACGACGCCGAGGTCACCGGGCTGCTGGCGCTCCTGCTGCTCACCGAGGCGCGGCGCCCGGCGCGGTCCGGGCCGCACGGGGAGCTGGTGCCGCTGGCCGACCAGGACCGCTCGCGGTGGGACCGCGGGCTGATCCTCGAGGGCGTGCGGCTCGCCACCGACGCCCTGCGCGCCGGCCGGGCCGGCGAGTACACGCTCCAGGCGTGCATCGCCGTGCTGCACGACCAGGCGCCGAGCTCGGCGGCGACCGACTGGCGGCAGGTGCTCGCGCTCTACGACCGGCTGCACGCGCTCACCGGCAGCCCCGTCGTCGCGCTCCACCGGGCCGTGGCGGTCGCGATGGTGCACGGCCCGGCCCGCGGACTCGCCGCGCTCGACGGACTCGCGGACCGGCTCGGCGCCGGTCACCGGCTGCACGCCGTGCGCGCCCACCTCCTCGAGCTCGACGGGCGCCCGCGCGACGCGGTCGACGCCTACCGGCTCGCCGCGACGCGTGCGACGAACCTGCGCGAGCGCGAGTACCTCACCCTCCAGGCGGCGCGGCTCGGCTGATCCGACGCGGCCGCCGGCCCGTCAGCACCGCCTCAGTCGCGGGCGCGCAGCCCGTGGACGATCACGTCCAGGAGGTGGTGTGCGCGCGCGGCCGCCTCCTCCTCGCCCAGGCGGGACAGGAAGCCCAGTAGGACGAGCACGTCCTGCACGTCCACGTCCGGCCGGACGCTCCCCTGCTCCTTGCCCGCGGCGAGCAGCAGCCCGATGGCCCCGCCGATCGAGCCCACCTGACTCTCGGCCAGCTCATGGCCGGACGTCGGCTCGAGCGCGGCCAGCACGCCCCGCTTGACCCGCGCGTACTCGGCGACGCCGTCGAGCCAGCGACGCAGTGCGGTCAGCGCGTCGTGCTCGGCCAGCAGGGTGGCGGCCGAGGCCACGAGCTGGTCGACGTCCGCCCGGTAGACCTCGGCGAGCAGCACCTCCCGGGTCGGGAAGTTGCGGTAGAGGGTCCCCTGCCCGACGCCCGCCGCCTTCGCGACGGCGTTCATCGGCAGCTCGGAGGTCGAGGTCAGCAGCTCCCGCGCGACCTTGAGGATGCGCGCCCGGTTGTCGGCGGCGTCGGAGCGTGGCTTTCGCTCGGCCATCTGCGCCGCCCCTCTTGCTAAGTGGACAAGTGTCCGGTTACCGTCGAGGTGAAAGCGGACAGGTGTCAACTTACCGGATCGGGGACCGCCATGACGACCCGCACGAGCACGACCACCGACGCCCCCCACGGGCCGCTCCACGGCACGGTCGCGGTCGTCACCGGCGCGAGCAGCGGCATCGGGCGGGAGACGGCAGCACTCCTCGCGCAGCGCGGGGCGTCCGTCGTGCTGGCCGCCCGCCGCAGCGAGCGGATCGATGCCCTGGCGGGGGCGATCCGCGAGGCGGGCGGCAGCGCGCTCGCCGTGCCGACGGACGTGACCGTCCTGGCCGACGTCGAGGCGCTCGTCCAGCACGCGGTCGACGCGTTCGGCCGGCTCGACATCTTCGTCAACAACGCCGGCATCGCGCGACTGGGCCGCCTCGACGAGCTGGACGTCGCCGACTGGTCGGCGATGGTCGACGTCAACGTCCGCGGGCTGCTGCACGGGCTCGCGGCGGCCCTGCCGGTGTTCCGGCGGCAACGCCGCGGGCACGTGGTGACCACGGTCTCGACGTCCGGCCTGACGATCTCGCCGACCATGGGCGTCTACGCGGCGACCAAGAACGCGGCGCGCACGCTGATGGAGGCGCTGCGCGCCGAGTCGACCGACGGCGCGATCCGCACGACGGAGATCTCCCCCGGCTTCGTGCGGACCGAGCTCGCGGACGAGATGGCACCCGAGGCCCGCGAGCGCATCCAGGCCGGCATGCAGGCCTTCGGTCTGGACCCGGTCGCCGTCGCGCGCGCGATCTGCTTCGCCATCGAGCAGCCCGACGACGTCGAGATCGGGTCGATGGCGATCCGGCCCACGGTCCAGGGCTGACCCAGCTGCCCGACAGCTCGCACGAGCCGATCCCCGACCAGCGGCAAGGACGCACCATGACGACCGATCTCCTGACCATCACCCAGGCCACCGCGGCCCTGCGGCGCGGCGACGTCAGCGCGCAGGACCTCGTCAGCCGCGCGCTCGTCCGCGCGGACGAGCTCGACCGGACCGTCGGAGCGTTCCTCAGCCGAGACCCCGAGAGCGCCAAGGCGGCCGCCCGCG
>CAUQTR010000466.1:0-2622 GCA_963521045.1 uncultured Actinotalea sp. | reverse complement strand
CGCCAGCTCCGCCTCGCGGACGGCGGCGTCGAGCTCGGCCCGCTCGGCGGCGGACGTCCCGGCGCGCACCGTGTCGAGGTCACGCCGTGCGGCGAGGACCGCCAGGTCGGCCCCGCGGACGTCCGCCTCGGCGGCGGACACGCTCTCCTCGGCGTCCTCCCGCTGGGGCACCTCGTACCCGACCAGCGCGTACAGCTGCGCGACCGCCGCCGCGGTCGTCTCGTCGAAGGTCGCGCTCGCCTGGTCGCCCGGGTCGATGCCGAGCGCCGCGAGCCCGGCCTTGAGGGCCGTCACGTCGGCGCCCGTCGTCCCGATGCTCAGGTCGCGGTACGCCGGGACGTCCCCGGGGAGGGCGATGACGGGACGCCCGGCGACCTCCAGCACGACGCTGCCGGCCGCGACGGTGTCGCCCGGCTGCGGCACGCGTCCCGACACCGTGGCCGGCCCGGTGAGCAGCGAGGGGTCGATCACGAGGTCGACCGTGTCGTCGTACCGGGCCGTCCCGCGGGCGCGGATCTCGTTGACGATGACCCTCCGCTCGACCGGGACGGTGATCGGCCCCGGCTCGACGTCGGCCGCGCCCGACGCCTCCTGCGAGCGCAGCGCGAGCGCGCTCGCCACGCTGCCGAGCACCAGACCGGCGACGGCCACGAGGGTGAGGAGGCCGACGGACCGGCTCCCGCGCACGACCTCGAGCCAGGACCGCAGCCGGCCCGGTCCCGGCAGCTTCGGCCGTCGCCTCACTGGCCCTGCTCGCTCTCGGCCAGCAGCGTCTCGAGCTGAGCCCGGTTCTGCTCGAGGAACACCGTCTCTGCCGCGACCTGGACCGCGCGCATGCGGGCGTCGTAGTCGGTCTCGGTGCGGCAGTCGAAGTCCGCGAGCGCGACGGTGATCTCGTGCTGGAGCGCCTCCGGGTCGCCCTCGACGGCGGCGGCGGCCGGCCCGTTCGACTCGGGCGGCGCGGCGAGCAGCGGGGCGTCGGCAGGGGTCGCCACACCGGGGAACCCGGCGTCGGCCATGCAGTCGGACCACGCGCGGTCCGCCTCGACGGCGGCCGGGTCGGACGGGATGAGCTGACCCCACATCTGCTCGAGCGACGCGACCAGCGGCTCCCAGCGCTGCGACAGGGACGGCGGCTCCTCGCCGCCGCTCGCCGCCCCGATGCACCCCGTCCCGGAGCCGCCGCTGTTCTGGTCACCCCACAGGGCGAGGTAGTACGCCTGCTGGTCGGCCTCGGACAGGCCGTCCACGTAGTCGGCCTGCGGGTCCGCCGCCTCGAGGTCCGCCTGCGCCTGCGCCTGCGACGCGTTCATCCCGTACCCGTTCTGCGCGACCCAGTCGCGGGTCGCCCGCTCGGCCTCGGTCCCCTGCGTGGCGAACGTCCGCTCGGCCTCCAGGTAGGCCTCGCCCCGCGGCGTGTACTCGAAGCCCTCGGCCGCCATGCACGCGGCGACGGACTCCTCCGTCGCCAGGAAGTCCCGCAGCACGTCGTCGTCGGCGCGCCGCCCGTAGAGCACGTCGAGGTACGGGTCGAGCGGACTGGTCAGCTCCTCGACCGGCGCCTGCCCGGTGTCGGCGGCCTCGTCGGTGCCCGAGCCCGCCTGCGAGTCGGGGGTGACGGCCTCCCCCGGGTCCTGGGTCGCCGTGCACGCCGCGAGCACCAGCGGCGCTGCGACGGCGAGGGACACGAGGCGGACGAGGACGTGGCTGGTCATGAGCTTCTCCTGGCGGACGCTCCGCGGGCCGACCCCGCGGAATGGGACGCCTCGAACGCTAGGAACGCCCGGGGGCCGCCACATCGCCTGTTCCGCCAGCGTCGGCGCCAACGCCTCCGTCGAACGGGCGAGGCCCGGCTCACCGGTTCGCCCGAGTCGCGGCGGGAGCCGCGCGCGTACCGTGACGAGGGTGACGAGGGTGACCGGATGGTTCGCCGGCGAGGGGTCCCTCGCCGGCGACGTGGCGCTCGCGGCCGCAGGTCTCGTGCTGACGGCGGTCGCGCTCGCCGCTGCGCCGCTCGCCGGGTGGTACCCGCTGAGCGCACAGGACTACCTCGTGATCGCCGTCGGCGCGGCCGTGCTCTGGCCGTTGTCCCGCCTCGCCCCACGGACGGCCCTGGTCGCGGCGGCCGTCCTCGTCAGCTGGCCGGCGTGGTACTTCGACAACGACCCCGAGCTGCGCCTGCTCCCCCTCCTGCTCGTCGCGTTCCGGTGCGCCCTGATGGGCGTGCACCCGGCCCTGGTCGGCGTCGTGAGCGGCGTCGGGGTCGTCGCCACGCAGATCAGCGGCTGGACGTACCTGTGGTTCTACGCGACGGCGTTCGTCTCCGGTGCGGGTTACCCCCGGTTCGTCGTCCCCGACCCGTCCCGCCGCATCCTCGCCACCGTGACGTTCGCGGTGGTCGTCGTCCTCGGCCACCTGCTGCGCGCGCAGCGGCAGACCGCTGCCGAGCTGCGCGCCCGGAACGCCGAGCTCACGCTGCTGCGCGCCGCCGACGAGGAGCGCATCGCCCAGCGGGTGCAGACCACGATCGCCCGCGACATCCACGACGTCGTCGCGCACCACGTCAGCGCCATGGTGATCCGGGCCCAGGTGGCCGACCGGCTCGCCGAGACGGACCCGAGC
>CAUQTR010000465.1:0-2627 GCA_963521045.1 uncultured Actinotalea sp. | reverse complement strand
GGTCCGAGCGGGGACCGGCGCGGGTGGAACGTGCGCAGCGGGCCGTGGGGCGTCGGCGTGCCGAGCGAGAAGGCGGGCGCGTCGGGCAGGTCAGGCATGGGTCCCTCCCGGTCGGCTGCCACCGTACCGGCGGGCGGCGCGCCGTCCTGCCGTGGCGAACGGGTGACGCGCCGTGCCGTCGTGGGCGACCGGACGGTGACGGTCCGGCTGATCAGTAGCATGCATCCGCCGAGCGCACGGGTGCTCGCGACGAGAGGGGACACACCCATGCGCATCACCAGGTCAGCCGCTGCCGCTGCTGCTGCCGCCACGGTCCTGATCACGCTCACGGCGTGCGGGCCGCAGGCTCCCGAGCGGGACGCCGAGACCGGCGAGATCACGGAGGCCACCGAGGCCGACGTCTTCAGCCTCCGGGTGGGGGACTGCCTGAACTCCGCCGAGCTCGCGACGGAGGTCGAGACGGTCCCGACGGTCCCGTGCGACGAGCCGCACGACACCGAGATCTTCGGCTCGACCATGCTCCCCGACGGCGACTTCCCGGGGAACGACGCCGTCGAGACCGCGGCTCACGACTACTGCCTGCCCGAGTTCGAGCGCTTCATCGGGCTGCCGTACGACTCGTCGGAGATCTACTACCAGCCGTTCATGCCGTCGGAGGAGAGCTGGAACGGCGCCGACGACCGGGAGGTCCTGTGCCTGGCCGTCGACGAGGCCGGCGGCGTCACGGGCACCCTCGAGGGCGCCAACCGCTGAGCACCCGCGCCCCCGGCCGGCACCGTCGGCCGGGGGCGCCGGTCGTCGGGGCCGGCCAGTTCTCGGGCGGCGGTCAGTCGTCGGGGGTCGGTCGGTCCTCGGGCACGCGGTCGCGCAGGAACGCGCGGACGGCGTCGAGGTACGTGCGCCGCGCCGCCTCGCCGGACAGGGCGAGGTCGTGGATCCCCCCGGGCACCTGGACGATCGTGACGTCGGGCCCCAGCCGCGGTGCCCGCTCGAGCATGTGCTCGACGGCGAGCACGCAGTCCGCCCGGTCGAGCGCGTCGTGGAACCGGTCGGCCGGGCCGCTCGCGTCGCTCGTGCACACGAGCACGGGCACCTCGACACCCAGCCCGCGCGCCACGGCCCGGTGCGCCCGCCGGACCGAGCGGATCCACCCCGCCCGCACCCCGAACCCGCGATGGGGCTTCCAGGTGAGGTCGTAGTCCCATGCGCCGCCGGTGCCGCTGTGCAGCGCCTCGCCGTAGTGGTGGGCGATCTGGCCCACGACGAGCCGCGGCGCGAACCGGCCCACGACGTCGACCGTGCGCGTCGTGACCACGCGGTCGAACCAGCCGCGGTTGAGGTCGAACCACGGACTGTTGAGCACGAGGGCGTCGACGACGCCGCGACCACGGCGCGCGTCCGCCCACAGGGCCAGGAGCAGCCCGCCCGTGGAGTGCCCGTGCCCGACGACGACGGTGTGCCCGGCCGCGCGGAGGAGCGTGGAGACGCGGTCGAGCTCCTCCGCGTGGGTCGCGAGGTCGGTGGTGTAGTTCGGGATCTGGTGCGCCAGCAGCGACCGCCCGTAGGCGCGCAGGTCGAGCGCGTAGAAGCTGTAGCCCATCGCCTCCCACGCGTCGCCCAGGTGCGGGTGGAAGAAGTAGTCGACGTACCCGTGCACGTACACGACGGCGCGCCGCTGCCGTGGACCGCGCCGACGCACGAGGGTCGCGACGGCCTCGCCCTGCTCGTCCGGGCGCAGGGGGACGGTCAGGGCCTCCCAGTCGCCGCCGAGCACGTCCGGACGCCACTCGCCGGGCAGGTCGCGGACGTCGTGGACGTCGTGGGGCTGCTGGGTGCTCACGGGTCTCCCGTCGGCGTGCCGCACGCCGCCGGTGGCGTGCGTCACCATCCTCGCCCGACGAGGCGGTCGGGGCCCAGCCCACGGGCCCAAGGTCCTCTCAGGAACGCGTCCGTCCTGCCGACACTCAAGGCAGAGGCACCCCCGCCGCGACGCGAAGGACTGCACGATGACCACCCTGCTCGAGACCCCCACCGCGCAGCCCCGGGACGCCGTGCAGCCCACCGACGCCGTGCAGCCCACCGACGCCGTGCAGCCGGTGCACTGGCCGACGACGGTGCACGGCACCGACCCCGTCACCGGCCACCCGGGCACCTGGTACGTCGAGCGCGACGAGGTCGCCGGCATGGCCCGGGTCCAGTGGGCCTTCGGCCACCTCACCAACCCCGCGGTGTGGATGCAGGCCTCGAAGGTCACCTCGGTCGTCACCGAGGAGCACGCGGTCACCCTCCTGGCGCGCGTCCGGCGCTGACGGCTGACCGCCCGGCGCGACCGACGTGACCGACTCGGTCCGTCGATCCCGTCAACGCGTCCCCCCGGCGTCCGATGGTGACGGTGATGAACCCGACGACGCGGCACCACGGCGCACCTCGCACCCTCGCGGGTGAGGTGCGTGCGCTCGTGCGCGTGGCGACGGCCATCGGCATGGTCCTGCTGGTGCTCAACGTCGTCCCCCGGGCCGTGATGCTCACCCGGCTCGAGCCGGTCACTGCGGCGCTGCAGTCCGCGTCCCGCGACCTCGCCGTCGTCGCGGTCGCGACGGCGGACCTGCGCGCGGCGGGCTACGCGG
>CAUQTR010000464.1:0-2649 GCA_963521045.1 uncultured Actinotalea sp. | reverse complement strand
GCAGGAGGGCGGCGTACCGGCCGACCGTGCCCGCCCGCCGGGCCCCGGGGGCGTGCCGCCGCTAGCGTGACGCGCATGAGCGACGACGCGGCGCGCACGGACCGCATCGTCGAGGTGCTCACGGAGGCCTTCGCGGACCTGGCGGAGGCGGACCCCGTCGCGCTGAGCCACAAGCTCCAGGTCATGTCGAACGACCCCTTCTCGTTCCTGCGCGGCACGGCCGGGCTCTTCTACGCCGACGTCGTCGAGCTCGAGGACCGCTGGGCCGACGAGCGCACGGGGCGCGTGTGGATCCAGGGCGACCTGCACGCCGAGAACTTCGGCACGTACATGGACGGCTCGGGCGTGCTCGTGTTCGACGTCAACGACTACGACGAGGCGTACCTCGGGCACTTCACGTGGGACCTGCAGCGCATGGTGACGAGCCTCGCGGTGCTCGGCTGGACGAAGGCGCTGCCCGACGAGGGCATCGGTCACCTCGTCGAGACGTACGTGCGGGCCTACCTCGACCAGGTGCAGGCGTTCGTCGAGACGGACCGTGACCACGAGTGGTCGCTGCGGCTCGACACCGCCCGCGGCGCGGTGCGCGACGCCTTGGTGCGCGCGCAGCTCCGCACGCGCGTGTCCCTGCTCGACGACCTCACCGTCGTCGAGGAGCACCAGCGCCGGTTCCGGGACGGGCACGCGGTCCGCCGCCTCGACGGCGCCGAGCGCGACGCCGTCGTCGCGATGTACGACCGCTACCTGGAGACCATCCCCGAGTCCAAGCGCCTCGGCAGCCTCACGTACACGCTCAAGGACGTCGTCGGCGTCACCGGCACGGGCGTGGGCAGCGCCGGGCTGCCGACCTACCGCGTGCTCGTCGAGGGGCACACCCAGGCGCTCGAGAACGACGTCGTCCTGGTGCTCAAGGAGGCGACGCCCGCGGCGCCCGCCCGCGTCGCGCCGGACCCGCAGGCGCAGGAGTTCTTCGAGCACGAGGGACACCGCACCGCCGTGTCCCAGCGGACGCTGCAGGCGCACGCCGACCCGTGGCTCGGCTGGGCCGTCATGCACGGCGGGCCGCACGACGGCCTCGGCTTCGTCGTCCGCGAGCTGTCCCCGTACGAGGCGGATCTCGACTGGCACGGGCTCACGCACGTCGACGAGATGGCGGACGTGCTCGACCAGCTGGGGCGCGCCACGGCCAAGGTGCACAGCGTCTCCGACGCCGACGCCGCGACGGACGGCGGCGCCTCGCCCCTCCTGGACTTCCAGACCGAGGACGCGGTGGCCGACGTCGTGCGTGGTCGGGAGGACGAGCTGGTCGCCGATCTCGTGGCGTTCGCGCTCGAGCACGGGGCGCGGGCCCGGGCCGACCACACCCTCTTCGTGGACGCGTTCCGCACGGGGCGGCTCCCCGTCGCGCCGGGCGGGGAGTGAGCGCGCCGGGTTAGGCTCCTCCTCCAGCCGCGTGCCCTGCGCAGGCCCGTCCGTCCAGGAGCTCGATGCGGGTGCAGCCGGAGCGCGACGGTGCTGCGGGGGTCCGCGCGCTCGACCTGTCCACCGTGCCCGTCGGCGACGAGATGGACCGGCTGCGCTGGCAGCTCGCCGTCGTCGCGGGTGGCGTCGGCAGCTTCGACTGGGACCTCGCCACGGGCAGGCTCACGTGGGACGAGCAGCTCCTGCGGATGTTCGGGTACGCCCGGGAGGACTTCGGACGCACCATCGAGGACTTCGACGCCCGCGTGCACCCGGGCGACGTCGGCCGTGTGCGCGAGGCGCTCGACGACGCGATCGCGCGCTGCGGGACGTACGAGGCGGAGTACCGGGTGGTGCGCCCCGACGGCGTGACGCGCTGGGTGCAGGCGCGGGGCACCGCGGTGGCCGGCCCGGACGGCCTCGCCGCGCGCGTGCTCGGGGTGGCCTACGACACGACCGCCGACCGCGAGTCCGACGCCCGCCTGACCCGCGTGCTCGAGACGATGTCGGCGGCGTTCTACTCGCTGGACCGCGAGTGGCGCTTCACCTACGTCAACGCGGAGGCCGAGCGACTCCTGGGCCGGCCGCGGGACGAGCTGCTGGGCGGCGACATCTGGGAGCTGTTCCCGGCGGCGCTGGACTCGCCGTTCGAGGAGCACTACCGGGGCGCCGCGCGCACGGGAGAGCCGGCCGTCTTCGAGGCGTACTACCCGGCGCCGCTCGAGGGCTGGTACGAGCTGCGCGCGTGGCCGAACCCGGACGGCCTGTCGGTGTACTTCCTCGACGTGACCGCGCGGCGGGCCGCGCAGGTCGCGGCGGACGAGGCGCTGGAGCAGGCCGAGGAGGCCTCGCGCAGGCTCGAGCTGCTGGCCCGGGTCAGCGCCGACCTGGGCGCGACGCTCGACCTCGAGGCGACGCTCGCCACGCTCGGTGAGCAGGTGGTCCCCGTGCTCGCCGACTGGTGCGTCATCACGCTCGTCGACGAGGACGGCATACGGGACATCGGGGCGTGGCACGCCGACCCTGCGATGCAGCCGGTCCTCGACCGGTACGCGGCCGTGCGCGTCGACGCGCTCGAGCCGTCGTCGTTCCTCACCCGCACCGCCGCGTCCGGGCGGGCGATCGCCGTCCCCGCGCCCGCCACCGACGCCGTCGCCGACGTGCTGCGCACCGCGGAGGCCAGGGCGC
>CAUQTR010000463.1:0-2652 GCA_963521045.1 uncultured Actinotalea sp. | reverse complement strand
GGCCCCGTCAGGCCTCGTGCGCGCCCGGCGTCGCCTCGGCAGGCGGGTGACGAGCTGGTCGACGATCGCGAGCACGCCGACGGCCCCGATGACGAGCAGGAGCGCACCCGAGACGTCGAGGCCGCCCATGTGCCGTCCTGCCGGTCCCGGTCGGTCCGGTCGGCTCAGTCGAGCACGGTGCCGCGCGCGGCGAGCGCCGCGGCCCCGACGATGCCCGCGGCGTTGCGCAGGGACGCGGGCACGATCGGCGTCCGCAGGTCGAGCAGCGGGAGGAAGTGCGCGTGCTTCTTGCTGACGCCACCGCCGACGACGATGAGGTCCGGCCAGAAGAGGTCCTCGACCACGCGGAAGTAGCGCTGCAGGCGCTCGGCCCAGCGCTCCCAGTCGAGGTCGTCGCGCTCGCGCGCGCTGTCCGCGGCCCGGCTCTCGGCGTCGTGGCCGTCGATCTCGAGGTGGCCGAGCTCGGTGTTGGGCACCAGGGTGCCGTCGACCACGAGGCACGAGCCGATGCCCGTGCCGAGCGTCACGACGAGGACGACCCCCTGCGTGTCCCGTGCGGCGCCGTACACCGTCTCGGCGTAGCCGGCCGCGTCCGCGTCGTTGACCGCGATCACCCGGCGCCCCGTCGCCTCCCGGATCACCGCGGTCACGTCGGTGCCGATCCAGGACTCGTCGACGTTGGCGGCGGAGCGCGCGACGCCGTGCTGGATGACGGCGGGGAACGTCACACCCACCGGCATCTCGGGCGGCAGGTGGAAGGCGTCGAAGAGATCGCCGACGGTGCGCGCGACGGCCTCGGGCGTCGAGGGCTGGGGGGTCGGGATGCGGACGCGGTCCGCGGCGAACTCGCCGGCGACGAGGTCGACGGGGGCGCCCTTGATGCCGCTCCCGCCGATGTCGATGCCGAACGCTCGGGTCACGTGCGGGGGTACGGCGGGTGTGGTGGTCATGGCAGGGTCAGGATCTCCGCTCCGGTCTCGGTCACGACGAGGGTGTGCTCGAACTGCGCGCTGCGGCGCCGGTCGCGGGTGACGACGGTCCAGCCGTCGTCCCACATCTCCCAGTCCGGGGAGCCGAGGTTGAGCATCGGCTCGATCGTGAAGACCATGCCGGGCTCGATCACGGTGTCGTACCCGGGGGCGGCGTCGTAGTGGGGCACGATCAGCCCCGAGTGGAAGGCCTCGCCGACACCGTGGCCGGTGAAGTCGCGCACGACGCCGTAGCCGAAGCGCTGCGCGTACTTCTCGATGACCCGGCCGATGACGTTGATCTCGCGCCCGGGAGCCACCGCCCGGATCCCGCGCATCATCGCCTCGTGGGTGCGCTCGACCAGCAGGCGGGACTCCTCGTCCACGTCGCCGACCAGGAAGGTCGCATCGGTGTCGCCGTGGACGCCGTCCTTGTACGCCGTGATGTCGACGTTGACGATGTCGCCGTCCTGGAGCACCGTCGAGTCCGGGACGCCGTGGCAGACGACCTCGTTCACCGAGGTGCACAGCGACTTGAGGAAGGGCACCTGACGCGGGTGCGGCTGGTAGTGCAGCGTCGAGGGGTACGCGTCGTGGTCGCACAGGAACTCGTGGCCGATCCGGTCCAGCTCGTCCGTGGTCACTCCCGGCGCCACGTGCCGGCCCACCTCGGCGAGCGCCTGGGCGGCGAGGCGTGAGGCGACGCGGATGCGCTCGATCGTCCCGGCGTCCTTGACCTCGGAGCCGGTGAAGGGCAGCTCCCGGTCCTTGCCGACGTACTCCGGCCGCTCGATGCGCGCGGGGACGGTCCGCACCGGGCTGAGGGTTCCGGGGACCAGGGTCCCCACCGGCGCGTGGGCGATCGACATGCCTGGCAGTCTACGGATGAGGCACGGCCGCCGCGCCGCCAGGCGTCGAGCGGGCGGCGCAGCACCGAGGGACGGAGGAGCCATGAGCAGGTCGGACGACGCAGGCCAGGACGGGGACTTCTGGTTCAACCCGGGTACGGGTGAGGTCGAGCAGGGCCGGGTGAGCCCCTGGACGGACCGGATGGGCCCGTACCCCAGCCGCGAGGCGGCCCAGCAGGCGCTCGAGACGGCGCGCTCGCGCTCGGAGTCGTGGGACGACGCGGACCGGCGGTGGCGTGACGGCTGACGCGCCGCCGGCCGACCCGTTCGCCGAGCTGCGTGCCGACTGCGCGCGGTGCGTCGGCCTGTGCTGCGTGGCGCTGGCGTTCTCGAGGTCGGCGGACTTCGCGATCGACAAGGAGGCGGGCGAGGCGTGCCCGAACCTCGAGCCCGACCACCGGTGCGCGATCCATGCCCGGCTGCGCACCTCGGGTTTCAGCGGCTGCACGGTCTACGACTGCCTCGGCGCGGGGCAGAAGGTCACGCAGGTCACCTTCGGTGGCCGCAGCTGGCGCGACGACGGCGGCACCGCCGCCGCGATGTTCTCCGCGTTCACCGTCGTGCGGGGGCTCCACGAGCTGCTCTGGTACCTGACGGAAGCGCTCGGAATGCCCGCGCTCGTGGCCGGGGGCCCGGTGCATCGCGAGGCGGTGGCACTGCACGCCCGGGTCGCTGGGCTCACGCTCGAGGACCCCGCGCAGCTCGCGACCGTCGACACCGCGAGTCTGCAGGTCGAGGTCGCGGGGCTGCTGCGGCAGGCCAGCGCCGCCCAGCGA
>CAUQTR010000462.1:0-2653 GCA_963521045.1 uncultured Actinotalea sp. | reverse complement strand
CGCCGCCGCGCCGGCGGCCGCCGCCGACCGCCGCCGCGCAGACGCGGCCGCCGCTCGCGGCGGCCGAGGCGCGCGCCGGGGTCAGCGCGGGCAGGGTGACATGCACGAACGCGCGCCAGGGCGAGGCGCCGAGCGCGCGGGCGGCCTGCTCGGCGCGCGGGTCGAGCCCCGCCCAGAAGCCGCCGACGGTGCGCACCACGACGGCGAGGTTGAAGAACACCAGCGCCGCGACCACGGCGGCGAACGTGCCGTCGATCCCGAGGAAGCCGAGCGGCCCGTGCCCGGCGAGCACCGACCGGAAGGCCACGCCGACCACCACGGTGGGCAGCACGAACGGCACGACGACGAACGCCCGCAGGGCGCGCCGTCCCGGGAACTCGCGCCGGTAGAGCAGGTGCGCGGCGGGGAGCCCGAGCACGAGCGCGAGCGTCGTTCCCACCACGGACTGGGCAAGCGTGAGGCCGATGATCCGCCAGGTCCGCGGGCGGCCCAGCACGTCGGCGAAGCCGGACAGGTCGAGACCGCCGGCCCCACCGACGACTCCGAGGCGCAGGAGCGCGGCGACGGGGTAGGCGAAGAACAGCCCGAGGAAGAGCAGCGGCACGCCGGCGGCCAGCCCCCAGGCCAGCCACCGGCGCGCCGCCGACACCCCGGGGCCTCCCCCTGCCCGACCCCGGGGTGCGACCTCGACGACCTCAGCCGAGGACGACGTCGGTCCACCTCTCGATCCACGCGTCCCGGTTCTCGCTGATCAGCGCGGGGCCGAGGGTGAGCGGCTCGGCCGGCTGCGGCGCGAACTCGCTCCAGGCCTCCGGCAGCTCGACCGAGGAGTCCACCGGGTAGACGTACATGCTGCCGGGCAGGTCCGCCTGCACCTCGGGGCCGAGCAGCCAGTCGACGACCTGCTGCGCGCCCTCGGGGTTCGCGGCCCCGGCGAGCACGCCCGCGTACTCGACCTGGCGGAAGCAGGTGTCGAGCAGCGCACCCGTGGGCGCGGTGTCCGAACCCTCGGGCACCTCGGACGGAGGCGAGGACGCGTAGCTCAGCACGAGCGGGCGGTCGCCCTCGCTCGACGGTCCGGAGAAGTCGACGTAGTAGGCGTCCGACCAGCCGGCGGCGACCGCGACGCCGTTCGCGCGCAGCGACGTCCAGTAGTCGGCCCAGCCGTCCTCGCCGAAGTGCGCGACGGTGGCCAGCAGGAAGGCCAGCCCGGGCGACGACGACGCCGGGTTGGTCACGACGAGGAGGTCCTTGTAGGCCGGGTCGGCGAGCTGCTCGAGCGACGTCGGCTCCGCGATGCCCTGCTCCGCGAACCACTCGTGGTCGACGTTGATGCAGACGTCGCCGACGTCGACGGCGGTGAGGTGCCCCTCGTCGTCGACGGCGTACTGCTCGGCATCGGCGGGAGCCGCGGACGACGCGTACGGCTCGAGCACACCCTCGTCGATCGCGCGGCTCGCGAACGTGTTGTCGATGCCGTAGACGACGTCGCCCAGCGGCGCGTCCTTGGTGAGGATCAGCTGGTTGACGAGGGCGCCCCCGTCGCCGGGTGCGCGCAGCTCGAGCGTCAGGCCGCTCTCCTCCTCGAACGCCGCGACGACGTCGTCGCTCAGCGCGAACGAGTCGTGCGTCACGAGGACGACGGTGCCCCCGTCGCCGTCGCCGTCGCCGCTCCCGGGCGCTGCACCTCCGGCGTCGTCGGCACCGATCGCCGAGCACGCGGCGAGCGGCAGCAGCGCGAGCACCGCGACCGTTGCGAGGCCTCGTCGTGCACTGCGGTGGGTGTGGTGGGCGAGGGTCCTCGCCATGGCTCCTCCTCTGGTTGCAGGAGGGGGACGGCACCCGCGCGCCCGTGGGCGCACTCCGGCGCACCCGTGGACGACGTGGATGACGTCTGAGACGTCCCGACTCCCTACGCCGGCATCACCCGGATCAGGTTCGAGGGTCTGCGGTCGCCCGCACTCTCAGCGTCCTGCGCCCGGTGGCCCGGGCGACGCTCCCCTGTCGTTCGCGGCCGAGCCTACCGCCCGCGGTCGCGGGTCGGCGCAGAGCGACGGGAGCCCGGTCTGGCTACGCTCGCAGCGCGTGCCGTGCGGGCCGCAGGAGCCGGAGGTGGACCGATGTCACTCGTCGCACAGCTCTTCGCCGGGACGCACGCGGAGGCCATCGCGCGCACCGAGGCCCTCGACGCCGGCAGCCAGCCCGACGACGCGACGTCCGCGCTCGACGTGTCGCTCACACCCGTGGACCTCGAGGTGCTGGGCGAGATCGCCGCCAAGGCCGTGCGCTTCGGGTCCGGCGACCTCGAGGTGGCCGAGGTCGACCTCGAGCACGAGTCCCTCTACCGGCTGCCCGAGTTCCTGTGCGAGGTGCTCGCGCAGCTCGACGCGCCGGAGGACCCCGACGCCCCCGGCGAGGTGGCCGAGGCGTGGGCGGCGACCGAGGAGATGGACGCCGCCGGCCAGGACCTCGTGCCGCTCGTCCGGTCCATCACCGGCTTCGTCGCCACCGCGCACGAGGCCGGCCAGGACGTCTACCTCTGGGTCGAGCCGGCCTGACGCCCACTGCCGCTCGGGCGGCCCTGACAGCGGTCACGCGGGCAGCGGGTCCCCGCCGTCCCCGGCCTGCTCGACCAGCGCAGCCACCATCGCGC
>CAUQTR010000461.1:0-2660 GCA_963521045.1 uncultured Actinotalea sp. | reverse complement strand
GATCCAGCGCGCTCGCGGTGCCCAGCGGCAGCCGCGCCAGCGCGGCCATGAAGAGCATGGTCACGGCGGCGGTCACGAGACCCAGGAGCACGCACGCACCGAGCGAGCGGCCGGTCAGCGAGGAGCGCCGCGGGCGGACGAGCACGAGCATGATCAGGCCGGCCCACGCGAGGCGGAGCCAGGCGGCACCCCCGGCGCCGACCCGGTCGATGAGGCCCACCGAGAGCGCGAGCCCCAGCTGCACGCAGACCATGGCGACGAGCGCCGCCGAGGTCCCGGCGCGGGAGGTCATGGGCAGGGCGGGCGGCCACGGCGCGGAGCCAGGAAGGGACACCCGCTCAGGAGACGGCACGCCGACCGTTCGCGTCCACGTGAGAATGCTGGACGTACCGTCCACGATTTGGCGAAGATCGTCGCATGGACCCCCGGCGACTCCGCTTCCTGCTCGAGCTCTCCCGGCTCGGCTCGATGCGGGAGGTGGCGGACCAGCTCGGCTGCACGACGTCCACCGTGTCCCAGCAAATCGCCGCCCTCGCGCGCGAGGTGCGCACGCCGCTGCTCGAGCCGGAGGGTCGCCGGGTGCGTCTGACGCCCGCCGGGCGGCGGCTCGCCGAGCACGCCGTGACGATTCTCGCCGCGGTGGACGCGGCGCGGCTCGACCTCGACCCCGGCGCCGAGCCCGAGGGCACCCTGCGGGTGGCTGGCTTCGCCACCGCGGTGCGGCGCTCCCTGCTCCCCGTGGTCGACGAGCTGCGCGCCTCGCACCCGGGCATCACCGTCCGGGTCAGCGAGTACGAGCCGCGCGAGGCGGTCGCCCTGCTCGCGCGTGACGACGTCGACCTCGCGCTGACGTACGACTACAACCTCGTGCCCGCGCCGCTGCGCGACGACCTGGCCGCCCGCCACCTCTGGGACGTCGCCTGGGGCCTCGCCGTGCCCGTCGGCGGGCCGAGCCCCGGCGGTGACGCGGCCGCCGTCGTCGCCGCCCACGCCGACCGCCCGTGGATCGTCAACTCGCGCAACACGGCCGACGAGGACGCCGTGCGCACCCTCGCGTCCCTCGCGGGCTTCACCCCGCGCGTGCGGCACGAGATCGACAGCCTCGACCTCGTGGAGGAGCTGGTGCTCGCCGGGCTCGGGGTGGGGCTGCTGCCGCTCGACCGGGTCTGCCGGACCGGCGTCCGGGTGCTCCCCTTGACGAACCCCGGCGTCGTGCTGCGCGCGTACGCCGTCGTCCGCCGCGGCCGGGAGGTGTGGCCGCCGCTGCGGACCGTGCTGGAGCGGCTGGCGGCCCGTGCCGATGCCGCCTGAGCACGCACGGGCCGCGGCGTGATGGGACTCACGTCCCGGGTGGCCGGTTTCCGGGTGCCGTGTCGAATCGATTCGTCCTACACTCGTCCGGTGACGAACCCCTTCTCCCGGACCACCTCCGGACCGGTCGACGCGCCACGCGAGCGCACCGCGGGCTTCGTCGTGCTCATCGGCCTGCTGACCCTGCTCCCGGCCGTCACGACCGACATGTACCTGCCCTCGCTGCCGGACGTCGCGGCGGACCTGAGCACCACGCACGCGGCCGCCCAGTTCACCATCACCGGCATGCTCATCGGCGGTGCGATCGGGCAGCTGATCGTCGGCCCGTTCTCCGACCGGGTGGGCCGCCGCCTGCCCGTGCTCATCGGCGTCAGCCTGCACGTCGTCATCTCGCTGCTCTGCGTCGTCGCGACGACCATCGGGCAGCTCGCCACCCTGCGCATCCTCCAGGGCCTCGTGAGCTCGGGCGCCACCGTCGTGGCGATGGCGTGCATCCGGGACCGGTACACCGGGGCCGACGCCGCGCGGCTGATGTCCCGCCTCATGCTCGTCATCGCCGTCGCGCCGCTGCTGGCCCCGACGGCGGGCAGCGTCATCGCCGAGGCGTGGGGCTGGCGGTCCGTGTTCGTGGCGCTCGCGCTCTTCGCCGGCGCCGTGCTCCTCGTCGTCGCGCGCTTCCTGCCCGAGACGCTCCCGGCCGAGCGCCGCACGTCCGCGGGCATCGGCACCTCGCTGCGCGGCTACGGCTCGCTGCTGCGCGACGGGCGGTTCGTCGCGCTCGCGATCATCCCGGGTCTCGGCATGGCGCTGATCATGAGCTACGTGTCCGGGTCGCCGTTCGTGCTCCAGGAGGAGTACGGGCTCAGCGCGCAGCAGTTCGCGCTCGTCTTCGCCATCGGCGGCACGTCGATGGTCACGGGCTCGCAGGTCAACGCCGCGCTCGTGCACACGGTCGGGCCGGTCCGGCTGCTGCGCCTGGGCGTGCCCGTCACCGCGGGCCTCGCCGCGGCGCTCGTGGGCGTCGCCGCCACGCACCTCGGCGGCATCGTCGGTCTCGTGGTCGCGATCTGGCTGACCACGGCGATGCTCGGGTTCGTCATGTCCAACGCGTCTGCGCTGGCCATGACCCGCCACGGCGAGCGGGCCGGCTCGGCGGCGGCCACCATCGGCTTCCTCCAGGCGGGCCTCGCGGGCGCGGTCAGCCCGCTCGTGGGCGTGCTCGGGGGCGACGCCGTCGCCATGACGGGCGTGATGCTCGGCAGCATGGTCGTGGCGCTCGTCGTGCTCGCGGTGGGCACCCCCGCGTACCGGCGAGGCGGCTGGGTCGAGATGGGCGCCGGGACCCCGAC
>CAUQTR010000460.1:0-2665 GCA_963521045.1 uncultured Actinotalea sp. | reverse complement strand
GGGGAGCTCGGTGCGCCGCAGCGCCCGGCACGCCGCGAGCAGCTCGGGCCCGGCGGCCCGGTGGATCGCGCCGTCGACCCCGCCGCCGCCGAGCAGCGAGGAGTTCGCCGCGTTGACGACGGCGTCGACGTCCTGGGTGGTGAGGTCGCCAAGCACCGCGCGGATCTCGACCCCCGCGCCCGGCTCGACCGGCTGCGGTCCGACGGTCACCGACCTACGATCGATCTCGAATCGATCTGAGCGCCATCGGCGCGCCCGTTCGACCCGATCCCCGGAGGACCTCATGCAGCAGCGTCGCATCGGCGACCGCACCGTCAGCGCGATCGGCCTGGGCGGGATGCCCATGTCCATCGAGGGCAAGCCCGACGAGGCGCGCTCGATCCGCACCATCCACGCCGCCCTCGACGCCGGCGTCACCCTGATCGACACCGCGGACGCGTACCACGAGCACCCGACCGACGTCGGCCACAACGAGCTCCTCATCGCCAAGGCGCTGCGCCTGGCCGGCAAGGGCCCCGACGACGTGCTCGTGGCCACCAAGGGCGGGCACCGCCGCCCCGGCGACGGGTCCTGGTACGTCCAGGGCGACGCGGAGTACCTCAAGAAGGCGTGCGAGGCGTCGCTGCAGCGGCTCGACGTCGAGGCGATCGGCCTGTACCAGTTCCACCGGACCGACCCGGCGACGCCCTACGAGGAGTCGGTCGGCGCGATCCGCGACCTGCTCGACGAGGGCAAGATCCTCATGGCGGGCATCTCGAACGCGAACCCCGACCAGATCCGGCTCGCGCAGGAGGTGCTGGGCGGCCGCCTCGTCTCGGTGCAGAACCAGTTCTCCCCGTCGTTCCGCAGCAGCGAGCCGGAGCTCGAGCTGTGCGCCGAGCTCGGGATCGCCTTCCTCCCGTGGAGCCCGCTCGGCGGCATCTCCCGCGCGGGCGACCTGGGCACGGCGCACAGCGCGTTCGCCGAGGTCGCGGCCGAGCGCGGCGTGAGCCCGCAGCAGGTCTGCCTGGCGTGGGAGCTGGCGAAGGCGGACGTGGTCGTCCCGATCCCGGGCGCCAGCCGGCCCGAGTCGATCACCGACTCCGTCCGCGCCGCGGAGCTCGAGCTCACGGCCGAGGAGCTCGCGCGGCTCGACGGCTGAGTTCGATCCACCACCAGTCGGCGCTCTCGGTCTGTCGCACGGCCGCAGACATTCAATCGGGACCAAGAACTAAGGTGCTGCCCGCGGTGCAACCAATCCATTAGTCACGCTCTTCGCGTCGACGCGCGCAGTAGACTTGCATCACGCGCCGTTCGATGGAGCCCAGGAGGCCCGGTGGACCGCTCCGTCGCAGCCGCCTTGCTCGGCATTGCGGAGTCCGCCGACTCCGCGGACGTCAGGGCGGCGTACAGGCGTCGAAGCCGCGTAGTGCACCCGGACCGGATGCACAGCGCAAGCGCCGCCGAGCGCCAGGCGGCTGCCGAACTGATGGCTCAACTCAACGACGCGCAGCGCGTACTGCTCGCCCACCGGCCGGCGCCGACACAGACGCCATCCCCGACGCCGACGCCGCGGGCGGAGCCTCACACTCGATCCACCCGGGCCGAAGACACGAACCCAGAGCCGCAGCGTCCGACGTCCTCCGCGCACAACACGAAGCCCGCTGGCACGGCACAGCCGACCGCGCCCCGTTGTGAGCGGTGTCTTCGACGCCCTGGCAAGCTGCTCACTTTTCGCTGGGCTATAGGGCTAGCCGTGTGGTTCACGTGGAATCGTCAACAGGCAACACTCTGCCGGGATTGCGCCGAGATGGCATACCACGACGCTCAGGCGAAGAATTTCACATTTGGCTGGCTCGGTGTAGTTGCCCCCCTAGCCATGATTGCCGCCGGGCTGGGAAACGGGGCTAACTACACCAACTCGGCCGATCTTCCCGTACCTCAACCAAGCCTCCATAACAGGCCGTCGATCCGCCCATGGTTTTACCGACCTTGGCCAGCCATTTCATGCGTTGCGTGGTTGACGGCGCTCTTCGCGGTCGCGTGGACCGCTGCCGCCGATCCCGTCGGGGCCGATTACGATTGTTGGCGCTACTTGGACTCGACCACCCTCGAGCGGGTGGCTTGCGGCGACCCCGCAGCAACCTTCCGAACGACATCGGAAGTGAGCGATGACTCCTGGTGCTCAAGCACTACTGACGTAGCCATCGAATCGTCGTCGACTGGGCGCACATACTGCCTTCAGGAACTGACCGACTAGAAGATCCCTAGGGCGAACGTCAGGCCTCCAGCAGGATCGTCACCGGGCCGTCGTTGACGAGGTCGACCGCCATGTCGGCCCCGAACACGCCGGTCGCGACCTCGAGCCCCCGTCCACGCAGCGCGGCGACGACGGCCTCGACGAGCGGCTCGGCGACCGGGCCCGGCGCGGCCGCGTTCCACGTCGGCCGCCGGCCCTTGCGGGTGTCGGCGTAGAGCGTGAACTGGCTGACCACGAGCACGGGCGCGCCGGCGTCGACCGCGGACTGCTCGTCGCGCAGGACGCGCAGCTCGGCGACCTTCCGCGCGACGAGCGCCACCTGGTCCGGCCCGTCGTCGTGCGTGACCCCGACGAGCACGACGAGGCCCGGCCGGTCGATCGCCCCCACGACCTCGCCGCCGACGCTGACCGACGCGCGCGTCACGC
>CAUQTR010000459.1:0-2669 GCA_963521045.1 uncultured Actinotalea sp. | reverse complement strand
GCCCCGTCCCGGTGGGCGCACGCGCCGCGCCGCGGGGGTGGTCGGCGCTGTGGGAGCGATCGCGGCCGGCTCGCTGCCGGCGTCCGCGTCGGCGCCCGACGTCGTCGTGGACCCGGTGGTGCACAGCGCGCCGGATGCTGCCGTGTCCGTCCTCCCGCTCGGGTCGCACGCGACCGGCGTGCTCGACCAGGGTGCTGCCGAGATCGTCGCCCACCACGCGGGGAGCCAGCGCCTCTTCGTCGTCAACGCCCAGGCGGGGACCGTCGACGTGCTGGACGCGCAGGACCCGACCCGGCCGGCGCTGGAGTTCTCGCTCGCGGCCGACGGCGTCGCGAACTCCGTGGCGGTCCGGCCCGACGGTCTCGGCCTCATCGCGCTCGAGGCGCCGGTGAGGACCGACCCCGGCTCGCTGGTCTTCTTCGACGCCCGGGCCGACTCCCCGCGCCTGCTCGGCGCCGTCCGCGTGGGTGCGGTGCCCGACATGGTCGCGCTCACGGCCGACGGCGGCCGTGCCGTCGTCGCGGACGAGGGCGAGCCCTCGGACGACTACACGGTCGACCCGGAGGGCAGCGTCACGGTCGTCGACCTCCCCGACGACGTCGTCGCGCCGACCCAGGACGCGGTGCGGACCGCGGACTTCCACGCCTTCGAGGACGGGGCGCTGCCCGCCGGCGTCCGCGTCTTCGCCGGGATCGCCGGCGCCGACCACCCCGTCTCCCGCAACCTCGAGCCCGAGTACGTCGCCGTCGTCGGCGCGACGGCCTACGTGACGCTCCAGGAGGCGAACGCCGTCGCCGAGGTCGACCTCGACACCGCGACCGTGACGGCCGTCCGCCCGCTCGGGACGACCGACCACGGCGCGGCGGGTGCGGGGCTCGACCCGTCCGACCGGGACGGCGTCGCGGGCCCGCGCGCGGTGCCCGGCCTGGCCGGGCTGTACCAGCCGGACGGCATCGCGGCCTACGAGTCCGGCGGTGTGACCTACCTGGTCACCGCGAACGAGGGCGACGCGCGCGAGTGGGGCGACTACGCCGAGCCCGTTCGCGTCAAGGACCTCGGTGACGACGGCATCCCGCCGCTGTGCGCCGAGAGCCCGGTCGCCGGCCTCACCGCCGATGCGCAGCTCGGGCGGCTCCAGGTCTCCACGGCGAGCGGGCTGCGGGCGGACGGGGCGTGCTACGAGCAGCTGTTCGGGTTCGGCGCGCGGTCCTTCTCCATCTGGACGACGGACGGGGTGCTGGTCGCCGACTCCGGCGACGCGCTCGAGCGGATCACCGCCGAGGCGCTGCCCACCGCCTTCAACACCAGCCACACGTCCACCGCGCTCGACGCGCGGAGCGACGACAAGGGGCCCGAGCCCGAGAACCTCGCGATCGGCGAGGTCGAGGGCCGCACGTACGCGTTCGTCGGGCTCGAGCGCGTGGGCGGCGTCGCGACGTTCGACATCACCGACCCGCGGACGCCCGTCTTCGTCACGTACGTCAACAACCGGGACCTCGCCGTCTCGGTCGAGGACGCCGAGGACCCGGCCGTGGCGCTCGCGGCGGCCGGTGACCTCGGCCCGGAAGGGCTCGCGTTCGTCCCCGCCGCCGACTCGCCGACGGGCGCGCCGCTGCTCGCCGTCGGCAACGAGGTCTCCGGGACGACGACCCTCTTCGCGGTGCACCCGACCGACTGGGCGGAGGTCGAGCTCCCCGCGAGCGTCCGCGCAGGACGCACCGTGCCGGTCCGGGTCACCGGGCTGGCGCCGCACCAGGGCGTGAGCGTCGAGCTCGACGGCGGCGATCCGGTCACCGCGCACGCGAACCGTGCGGGCCGCCTCACCGTCCCCCTGCGGGTCGACCGGTCGGACGCCGGGTCGCGGACCGTGGTGGTCCGGTCGACGGGCTACGCGCCGCTCGAGCGGGGAATCGGGGTCCGCTGACCGATCGAGGTCCGCTGACCCCTCGACCCGCTGACCCCTCGACCCGCGGAACCCTCGAACCGCTGAGTCGCCGGCCTCAGGCGTCGTCGGCGCACACCTCGACGAAGGGCTCGCCGTCGTCGACCTCCGCGGCGAGGCGCACGTGCTCGGCGTCCTTGACGAAGGCGACCTCGACCTCGGTCGCCTCCTCGGTCGTCACCTCGTAGTCCCAGCCCGCGAACGGCTGGACCGGTCCGAGGGTGAGCGTCCCGTCGGCCACCGTGATCGTGACGGTGCCGGCCTCGGCGACGGTGTAGACGTCGTCGGGCGCGCGAGGGACGTCCAGGCACGCACCCGGCGCAGGGCTGGCACCGCTGCCGGCGGCGACCGTGGTGGCGGGTGTCGCGGCGGGATGCCCTCCGGTGACGTCCGCCGGCTGCCCGGCCGCGTGCTCCGCGTCATCGTCGTCCGAGCCCTCGACCGTGGGCGCGATGCCGTCGCCGAGCTCGATCTCCTCCGGCGACGTGGCGCAACCCGCGAGCAGGAGCAGGCCCGCGAGGACGGGCACCAGACGGCGCATGGCACGAGCGAACCACGCGTCGCGCGGCCCGGCATCCGGGCCGCAGCCGATCGGTGCGTCAGCGATTCAGACCGTTGCGCTCCGCCCACTCCGCCGAGTCCTCGACCGGGACGGAGGACGGCGGGGCCCACGAGCCCTGCTCCGCCGCCGCTCCGGGAGCGGGCGGCGGCGGGGGCGGGAGGTAGC
>CAUQTR010000458.1:0-2673 GCA_963521045.1 uncultured Actinotalea sp. | reverse complement strand
AGCCCGACCGGGGGCGCCCAGGGGTCGCGCGGCGGGGCGTCGGCGATGTGGTCGAGCGCGAGCATCGCCTCGGCGGCCGCGACATCGAGCTCGAGGTCGCTGAGCGCGGCCTCCCAGGCGGCGTCCCACCGGGGCGCCGTCGTCGTCGGGGAGATCGCGGTGGTCATGACGTCAGCCCACGCCGAGGACGCCGAGCGAGCCTGCCCCCGCCGCCGCGTAGGGCGCGGGCACAGGACGGGCCGGCTCGAGCGTGCCGCCGAGCTGGGCGGCGGCCTCGTGCCAGGCCGAGGCGAGCGGCTCGACGAGCGCACGGCACGCGGCCGTGCGCTCGGCGTCGCCCGACACGTTGGCGCCGATGAGCTCGGTGAGCAGGAACGTGTAGATCGACAGCAGCTGCTGCGCACCGTCCCAGGCCGTGACGTCGAGCGTCGCGGCGAGCTCGGAGACGATGTCCTGCGCGTGGGTCAGGTGCGGGCCGGCCGCGCCCCGGTCGCCGGCGCGCTGCTCCGTCTCCGCCCGGGTGAGGTCCAGGACCAGACGGTCGTAGAGCATCGTCAGGAGCTTGGCCGGGCTCGCGGTCGCGACGGTGTCGTCGACGTAGCGCGTCCGCAGGGCGGCGTAGTTCGCGGTGTAGGTCATCGGTGCCTCGTCACGAGCTTCTGGGGAGGGAGGAGAGCTGGCCGGCGAGCCAGCTCGACTGCGAGTTCAGCTTCGAGAGGGTCACCTCGAGCGCGGAGTAGGTGCGCTGGAGCGACTCTCGGCGCAGGTCGAGGCGGCGGTCCCAGCCCTCGATCTGCGTGCCCATCGACTTGACGAGGCCTTCCTGGCTCTGGATCTTGAGCGTCAGCGTGCCCTCGTACTTGTCGGAGATCGCCCCGGCGGCGTCGGCGACGCGGTCGGCGAGCCCGGTGACCATGGCCTGGACCCCTGCCGGGTCCTTGGCGAGGGCGGCGGCGAACACCTTCTCGTCGAAGGTGAAGCCCCCGCTGCGTCCGATCACGATGCCGACCTCGGACGGGGAGCGCCCGTCGACGGGAAGGGCCATCGCCGTGGTCAGCTGCTGCTGGATGCCCCGGACGGCGCTGTCGGCGCTGAAGAGCCCGCCGGTCACGGTCGTCGTGCCGTCGTTGTTCGTCTTGGTGGTGGTCGCGGTGCGCGACGCGATCTCGGAGAGGACCACGCCCATCGCCCCGACGAGGCCCGAGGCCAGCTTGGTGAGGGCCGCGTCGTCGCGGGCGACCGTGACGGTCACCGGGTCCTCGTCGGCGGCGGTGACCTTCGAGACGGTCACGTCGACACCCGTCATGAGCCCGACGAAGGTGTTCGACGACTGGCTGAACGTCTTGGTCAGGCCGTCGACGCCCTTCCACAGCGTCACCTCGGCGTTCTGGGCCGCGCGGACCTGGGTCTCGACCAGCGGCGGTGCGACGCCCTGCGTGACCTGGTCGGAGGTCCCCGCGTAGACGCTGAACGCGCCGTCCTGCCCGGTCGTGGTCCCGGTGAACTGCAGCCGGTACTCCGGCGACTCCCCGCCGGAGATGCGCACGACCGTGGCCTTGACCCCCGCGTCCGCCGCGTCGTTCACGGCCTTGGCGATGTCGCTGAGGCTGCCGGTCGTCGGCTGCACCGTGACGAGCGTGCCGTCGTTCTTCTTGATGGTGACGGCGGGCGGGACGGTGGGGACCAGGCTGTTGTCGTCGAGGGCGACCCTGCTGACGCTGACCTGCGTGGTCGCGACCTTGTCGACGTGGAACGTCACCGTGCCCGGCTGGGCCGCGGCGCCTGCCACGGCGGTCGCACCGGCGGCGGAGCTGGTCGCGGTGAACGCGTCCCAGGACTGCGGCTTGGCGGCGGTCTTCGCCGCCTCGGTCAGGGAGGCCACCCGGCTGTTCAGCCCCTGGAGGCCGGCGACGAACGACTGCGTCTGGCTCTGCTTGACCTTGAGCAGGGACTGAGGCATGGCCTCGACCTGCATGAGCTGGTTGATGAGGTCGGTGGTCTTGAGGCCGCTGACGAGGCCGTCGATGCCGAAGGAGGCCATCGGTCGTCACCTTCCTGCTGCAGGTCTTGAGGTCCGGTCGTGCTGCCCGGCCGGCGGCGGGGTCCGCCGCCGGCCGGGGCCGTGCGTGGTGCGCAGATCAGCGCAGGAGCGACAGGACGCCCTGGGGGATCTGGTTGGCCTGGGCCAGCATCGAGGTGCCGGCCTGGGACAGGATCTGCGCGCGCGTGAACGAGACCATCTCCGAGGCCATGTCCGTGTCACGGATCCGGCTCTCCGACGCGGACAGGTTCTCCACCGCGACGTTGATGTTCTTGATCGTGTGCTCGAACCGGTTCTGGTAGGCACCCAGCTCGGCACGCGCCGTCGACACGTTCTTGATCTGCTCGTCGATGTTCTTGACGGACTGCTGCGCGTTCGCGTGGTTCGACACGTCGAAGCCCGTGGCACCCAGCGCCGTGGCGCTGTCGTTGGTGACCGCGAGGCCCGTCGCGACGGCCGTGACGTTCGCGCTCTTGAGGTTGACCGTGATCTTCGAGTTCGCGTCGCCGTCCGCGCCGACCTGGAAGTTCAGGTTGAAGTCGGCCGGGGGCGTGACGCCCTGGCTGACGCCGCCGTCGAGCAGCTTGGTGCCGTTGAAGTTGGTCGACTTCGAGATGCGGTCGAGCTCCGAG
>CAUQTR010000457.1:0-2680 GCA_963521045.1 uncultured Actinotalea sp. | reverse complement strand
GTCCCGGGGCGTGCCTGCGCTCGGGAGCTGTCACGGGAGCCACGCTAACCGCGCGGCGACGGTGACCGCGGGTGCCGCGCCGCGTGCCGCGGGCGCAGCGCGGGTTCACCCGTGGGTCGAGGCGGGTGCTTGCCGGGGCGAGGACGGGGGCCGGGGCGCGGCCACCAGGCGAACACGCTGGTCACGCCGAGCCCGGGCGGGATCCGGTCGCAGAGCCGGGATCCGGACAGAGACCGGGATCCGGACATAGAACAGTGCGCACCGCGCAGGGGGCAGGCGATGCGCACTGTCAGGGCAAGTGTGCCCCCCGTGGGGTGCGCGGTCAAACGCCTGGTTGAACGATCGACTACCGCGTCGGCAGCTCGTCGGCGCGAACACGCGACGTCCGGGGATTCCCAGGTTACGCTTGCGTAGGTTTCTTGATGTGCTGCTCCGGCGATGCGTCAACTCCCTCACAGATGTGGACGCTCGCATGGACACCCTCCCCTCCGCCTCGCTCGCCGCGCCCGCGCCGATCGCCTCCGCCGTGACGGCACCGCCCCGGCCCGCGAGCGAGTTCACGGCCTTGAGCCGGACGGTCCAGGACGCCGGTCTCATGCGCCGCAGGTACGGGTACTACTGGACCCGCTTCGGCGTCCTGACCGCGCTCCTCGGCGGGCTCGTCGCGGGCGTCGTCCTGCTGGGGCACACGTGGTGGCAGCTCGCGATCGCCGCCGCGCTGGCCGTCGTGCTCGGCCAGGTGATGTTCCTCGGCCACGACGCCGCGCACCGCCAGATCTTCAGCTCCGGGCGGTGGAACGACTGGGCCAGCCTCGTCCTGGCCAACCTCTACGCGGGCATGAGCTACGGGTGGTGGCAGCACAAGCACAGCCGTCACCACGCCAAGCCCAACCAGGTCGGCGCGGACCCCGACATCGCACCCGACGTGATCCTGTTCCACAACGAGGACCGCACGGCCCCCGTGACCGGCCTGCGTGCCTGGTTCCACGCGCGCCAGGGCTGGCTGTTCTTCCCGCTCCTGCTGCTCGAAGGCCTCAACCTGCACGTGTCCGGGATCAAGACGATCTTCGGCAAGGGCCCGGTGAAGCGCCGCCCCGTGGAGATCGCCTTCGTCACCCTGCGCCTCGGCGGCTACCTCGCCCTGGTGTTCTGGGCCCTGCCGGTCGGGATGGCGTTCGCGTTCCTCGGCGTGCAGCTCGCGATCTTCGGCCTGTACATGGGCGCCGTGTTCGCGCCGAACCACAAGGGCATGCCGATCGTCCCGGCGAACAGCCGGATCGACTTCCTCAGCCGCCAGGTGCTGATGAGCCGCAACGTCACGGGCGGACGCGTCACGGACTGGTTCATGGGCGGCCTCAACTACCAGGTCGAGCACCACCTGTTCCCGAGCATGCCCCGCCCCCACCTGCGCCGCGTCCAGCCGATCGTGCGCGAGTTCTGCGCGAGCCGGGGCATCCGCTAC
Organism: uncultured Actinotalea sp.; assembly: GCA_963521045.1. Classification (GTDB taxonomy): domain Bacteria; phylum Actinomycetota; class Actinomycetes; order Actinomycetales; family Cellulomonadaceae; genus Actinotalea. The sequence continues at coordinate 1,218 of CAUQTR010000457.1, read as the reverse complement.
ACCGAGACGAGCCTCGCGCAGTCGTACGGCATCGTCATCGCCTACCTCAACCGGGTCGGCCTGCAGGCGCGCGACCCCTTCCAGTGCCCGATCACCACGGAGTACCGCTCCGCCCGCTGATCACGCGCGGGCACCCGCCGCTCGTCGCGAGCCGTCGCGCCGCAGCGGTCGCGGCGAGCCGCGCCCTGACCGATGCTCGTGCGATGACCGACACCGCACCGCTCACCGCACTCGTCCTCGTCGGCTCGCTCAAGGCGTCGGCCGACCCCTCGAGCAGCGAGCTGCTCGGCCGCCAGGTGCTCGACGCGCTCGCCGAGCACGGCGTCACCGGCAGCGTCGTCCGCCTCGCGGACCACGACGTCAAGCCGGGCGTCGAGGTGGACATGGGGGACGGCGACGCCTGGCCCGCGATCCGGGACCGGGTCCTGGCGGCCGACATCCTCGTGGTGGCCACGCCGATCTGGATGGGACAGCCGTCCAGCGTCACCAAGCGCGCGCTCGAGCGCCTGGACGCCGAGCTCGCCGAGACGGACGACGAGGGCCGGCTGCTCACGTTCGGCAAGGTCGCCGCCGTGGCCGTGGTCGGCAACGAGGACGGCGCCCACCACACGAGCGCCGAGATCTTCCAGGCGCTCAACGACGTCGGCTTCACGCTCGCCCCGGGCGCGGTCACCTACTGGGTCGGCGAGGCGATGGGCAGCGTCGACTACAAGGACCTCGACGAGACCCCCGAGAAGGTCGCCACCACGACCGCGACCCTCGCGGCGAACACCGCGCACCTCGCGCGGCTCCTGCGCGGCTCGGGCTACCCACCGGCCTGACCGCCACCGTCATGGCCGACGGGCCGCCCCCGCCGGTGATCCGGCGAGGGCGGCCCGTCGTGCGACGCGGAAGGCGTCAGAGAGCGGTCATCGCCGCCCAGGTCAGCGGCCCGACGATGCCGTCGGCCACGAGGCCGTGCGCCGTCTGCCAGGCCTGGATCGCGGCGCGGGTGCGGGGGCCGAAGATGCCGTCCGCGTCGGCGCCGACGATCTGCTGGAGCACGACGACCGAGGCGCCCCTCGCACCCTGGCGGATGCCGCGCGAGATCTGCGTCGCGGGGATGGTGCCGGGCGCAGCGGCCGAGACCGGCGCGCCGTTGGCGGCGGCGACGATCGCGGCCCACGTCAGCGGCCCGACGATGCCGTCGGCGACGAGGCCCCGGGCGCGCTGGAAGGC
>CAUQTR010000456.1:0-2682 GCA_963521045.1 uncultured Actinotalea sp. | reverse complement strand
GCTGGCAGACCGTCGCCGACCTGGCGGCGCTCGGCATCCTCGTCGCGCCGGGCGCGTTCTACGGGCCTGCCGGCACCCGCCACGTGCGCATCGCGCTCACCGCCTCGGACGATGCGGTCGCCGAGGCCGCCGCGCGCCTGTCCGGCTCCTGACCGGCGCTCCGACCACCGAAACCGGCCACTCTTGACCGGCGCATGGTCTATCGTTGGAGCGCTCCTGACGTGCGGGCGACCGTGCCAGGGCGATGAGGACGGACCCCGGCACCGGGTGTGATCGGGATCACGCCGTCCGAGGGACGTTCTGCCCTTCCCGGATTGGGATCGGGTGCAGGGCCGCAGGTACCGTCGTCGTGGCCGAGGACGGCCGCATCGCATGTCAGGACCGCAGCGCAGGGGCCCTCCCGGTCGCGCGTCCGCCGAGGAGGAACCCATGACCGAGACCACGACCAGCACGGTCGAGCTGCACGTCGGCGAGGAGACCGTCCCGCTGCCCGTCGTCGGCTCCACGATCGGCAATGACGGGATCGTGGTGTCCTCGTTGCTCAAGCAGACCGGCCTCGTGACCGTGGACCCCGGGTTCATGAACACGGCCTCGTGCGAGTCCGAGATCACGTACATCGACGGCGACCAGGGCGTGCTGCTCTACCGCGGGTACCCGATCGAGCAGCTCGCCGAGAAGTCCTCGTTCCTCGAGGTGGCCTACCTCCTGACCCACGGCGAGCTGCCGACGTCGGACCAGCTCTCGGCCTTCGTCGAGCGCGTCGAGCGGCACACGCACCTGCACGACAACTTCAAGGCGCTGATCGGCGCCTTCCCGACCAACGCGCACCCCATGGCCGTGCTCTCGAGCGCGGTCTCGGCGCTGCCCGGCTACTACCCCGAGAGCGTGGACCCGTTCGACCCCGCGACGGTCGAGCTCGCGACGGTCCAGCTGCTCGCCAAGACGCCGACGATCGCGGCCTACGCGCACCGCCGCGCGCTCGGCCAGGAGATGATCGGCCCCGACCGCGGCCGCGGCTACGTCGCCGACTTCCTGCGGATGGCGTTCCAGCCCAACGGCACCCCGTACGACGTCGACCCGGCGATGGTGCGCGCGCTCGACGTGCTGCTGCTGCTCCACGCGGACCACGAGCAGAACTGCTCGACCTCCACGGTGCGGATCGTCGGCTCGAGCCACGCCAACCTCTATGCCTCGGTCTCGGCGGGCATCAACGCCCTCTCCGGCCCGCTGCACGGCGGGGCCAACGAGGCGGTGCTCCGGATGCTCACGGAGATCCAGGAGGGCGGCGGCGACGCGAGCGACTTCATGCGCCGCGTGAAGAACAAGGAGGACGGCGTCCGGCTCATGGGCTTCGGTCACCGGGTCTACAAGAACTACGACCCGCGCGCCGCGATCGTGAAGAAGGCCGCCGACGAGGTGCTCCAGGCGCTCGGTGCGCGGGACGACCTCCTCGACATCGCAATGGGGCTCGAGGAGATCGCGCTCAACGACGAGTACTTCATCGAGCGCAAGCTGTACCCGAACGTGGACTTCTACACGGGCCTGCTCTACAAGGCGATGGGCTTCCCCACGCAGATGTTCACGCCGCTCTTCGCGGTCGGCCGGATGCCCGGCTGGATCGCGCAGTGGCGCGAGATGATGAGTGACCCGCAGACCAAGATCGGCCGGCCCCGGCAGATCTACACCGGCCCGACGACGCGCGACTACACGGACGTCGACGCCCGCTGATCCGGCGGCCGTCCGGGCCGCTCGCTCGTCCGAGGTCCGCTCCGGCGCCCGGGTGAGCGCTGCTCAGGCGGCCAGGTGGATGCGCACGAGCCCCGGCGGGACGGCCTCACCCTCGACGGGTGCCCAGGCCCCCGTCCCGCGGTCCCACGCCGTGGCGCCGTGCTGCACGGCCACGACGTCGTGGACCTGGGCGACCGTCACGGCCCAGTGCGCGACGATCCAGGCCATCCGGTCCGCATCCTCAGCAGCACCGCCTCCGAGCCCGCTGGCGTCCACCGCCAGCGTGGCTCCGGCGCCGTCGGCCGCCCCGGACGCCGTGACCGGCAGCTCGCCGAAGTCGCGTGCGACGCGTCCCGTGAGGGCGGCCGGGTCGCCGGTGCCGTCGGGCGGGCCGAGGGTGCACGTCACGGCGCCGGCGTCGAACCCGTTCATCGCGGACGCCCAGGCCCGCGCCCGTGTCTCGTGCTGGGCGTAGGCGTCGGGGAAGCCCGAGCGCTGCACCGCCTGGGCGGCCTCGGTGACCGGCAGGTCCTCGTACCCGTCGACCTCGACGAGCGCGTCGTAGAACGCGTTCGTGGCGTAGACGGGATCGGTCACCTGCTCGGGGGTGCCCCAGCCCTGCGAGGGGCGCTGCTGGAAGATGCCGAGGGAGTCCCGGTCCCCGTAGTCGATGTTGCGCAGCTTGGACTCCTGCAGCCCGGTCGCGATGGCGATCGTCGTGGCGCGCGCGGGCAGGCCGCGGCGCACGCTCGTCGCCGCGAGGAGCGCCGTGGTGTCCGCCTGGTCGGGCTCGAGGTACCAGTCGGTGCCGTCGGCCGTCGCCGCGCACCGCTCGACGAGCGGCTCGGTGTCGAGACGATCGAGCCAGGCCGCGACCCCCAGGCCACCGCCGACGACGCCGCCCACGAGGAGCGTCGTGACGACCAGACCACGCACCGCACGGCGGCCCCGCCT
>CAUQTR010000455.1:0-2686 GCA_963521045.1 uncultured Actinotalea sp. | reverse complement strand
CGGCGGCGCTGCTGTCGCACCTCCTGTCGCTAGAGCGCCGTCCCCGGGCGCCGTCACCGCCGCTCTGCCGGACGGGTGACGGACCGCGGCCACCGGCCGGCGCTCGCCCAGCCCGGAGAGGCTCGCGGAATGCCCGCCGCTCCCCCGCCGTTGCGCCCAGCAGCGACGGCGACCAGCCCCGAGAACCCCGCACCCCTGCCCGACCGTGATCGACCGCGTCACCCGGCGATCGCGGGACGGTGACCCCAGAGACGAGGAACCCCCATGGCCCGCATCCACGACGACGTCACGACGCTCATCGGCAACACGCCCCTGGTCCGCCTCAACCGCGTGACCCAGGGCGCCGGCGCGACCGTCGCGGCGAAGCTCGAGTTCTACAACCCCGCGAACTCGGTCAAGGACCGGATCGGCGTCGCGATCATCGACGCGGCGGAGAAGTCCGGCGAGCTGCCGCCCGGCGGCACGGTGGTCGAGGCGACCAGCGGGAACACGGGCATCGCCCTGGCGATGGTCGGCGCCGCCCGCGGCTACGACGTCGTCCTGACGATGCCCGAGACGATGTCCAAGGAGCGCCGCGCCCTGCTGCGCGCCTTCGGGGCGGAGCTCGTCCTGACGCCGGGCTCGGAGGGTATGAAGGGCGCCGTGACGCGCGCCGAGCAGATCGCGTCGGAGCGGCCCGGTGCCGTCCTGGCCCGCCAGTTCGCCAACGAGGCCAACCCCGCGATCCACCGCGCCACCACCGCCGAGGAGATCTGGGCCGACACCGACGGCCAGGTCGACATCGTCGTCGCGGGCATCGGTACCGGCGGGACGATCACCGGCGTCGGCCAGGTGCTCAAGGAGCGCAAGCCGGGCATCCAGATCATCGCGGTCGAGCCGGCCGAGTCCGCGATCCTCAACGGCGGCCAGCCCGGTCCGCACAAGATCCAGGGCCTCGGCGCGAACTTCGTGCCCGAGATCCTCGACACCACCGTCTACGACGAGGTGTTCGACGTCGACGCCGAGACTGCCGTGCGCGTCGCCCGCGAGACCGCGAAGCAGGAGGGCCTGCTCGTCGGCATCTCGTCCGGGGCGGCGATCCACGCCGCCGTCGAGGTGGCGAAGCGCCCCGAGAACGCAGGCAAGCTCATCGTCGTCATCGTGCCGTCGTTCGGCGAGCGCTACCTGTCCTCGATCCTCTACTCGGACCTGATGGACTGACGTGGAGCACCTGTGGCGATTCCTGGCGGTCCTGCGCGAGGACCTGCACGCCGCTCGACGGCGTGACCCGGCCGCGCGCAGCCTGGTGGAGGTCGCCCTGGGCTACCCGGGGGTCCACGCGGTGTGGGCCTACCGGGTGGCCCACCGGATCTGGCGTGAGCCGGGCCTGCGCCTCGCCGCGCGGCTGCTGTCCCAGGCGACCCGCGCCGCGACCGGGATCGAGATCCACCCGGGCGCCCAGCTGGGACGCCGACTGTTCATCGACCACGGCATGGGCATCGTCATCGGCGAGACGGCCGTCGTGGGCGACGACGTCGTGCTCTTCCACGGCGCGACGCTCGGCGGCAAGGCCATGCGCCGCGGCAAGCGGCACCCCACCCTGGGCGACGGCGTCGTCGTCGGTGCGGGCGCGAAGGTGCTCGGGCCCGTGTGGATCGGCGACGGTGCGCAGATCGGGGCCAACGCGGTGGTCGTCAAGGACGTGCCCGCCGGCGCCGTCGCCGTGGGGGTGCCGGCCGTCGTCCGCGCGCGGCCGCTGCCCTCGCCCACGGCGGACCTCGTGGAGGACCCCGCCATCTACATCTGACCGCCCCCGGACACCGGGAAGGGTCGCGCCTCCTGCGGCTTGTTCTAGTTGTCATGGAACAAGTACGCTCGGGCCATGCTCTTCCGCATCGAACCGGGCGCGCCGGAGCCGCTGTTCGCACAGCTCGCGGCCCAGGTGCGCTCCGCGGTCGCCGCGGGCACGCTGCGCGCCGGTGAGCGCCTGCCGTCGGCGCGCGACCTCGCCGCGTCGCTCGACGTCAACCTGCACACCGTGCTGCACGCCTACCAGGACCTGCGCGACGAGGGCCTGATCGAGCTCCGTCGCGGACGGGGTGCGGTCGTCACGGCCGGCCCGACGACGGACTACGCGCCCCTGCACGCCGCGATCGCGGAGGTCGTCACGACCGCCCGCCGGCTCGGCGTCGCCCCGGAGACCACGACCGCCCTGCTCAAGGAGGCGCTGCGATGACCCCGACGACCCCGGCCGACCCGGCGACGACCCCGGTGCCGCACCGGCGCAGCACGGCGCTTCTCGCCTTCGCGCTTCCCGTCGCCATCGTCCTCGCGTGCGCCGCCGTCTCGCTGTCCTGGCGCGACCAGCTGCCCGAGCCGGTGGCCTCGCACTGGGGCACGGACGGGGTGGACGGCTACCAACCGCTGACCATGTTCGTGCTCCTGCTCGTGGGTATCACCGTCGCGATGTCGGCCGGCCTGTGGGCGCTGGGGGCCACCATCGGCCGCCAGGCCGTGACGCGGAGGTTCGCCAACGGCACCGCCGTGTGGGTCGCCGCCTTCCTGGGCGGGCTCATGGTCGTGAGCCTCGCGGAGCAGCGCGGGCTCACCGACGCCAGCCGGGCCGAGCCCGGCGACCCCGGACTCGCGGTCGCGATGGTCATCGCGACCGTGGCGGCCGTCGCCGTCGGCGCGCTCACCCCGGGCG
>CAUQTR010000454.1:0-2687 GCA_963521045.1 uncultured Actinotalea sp. | reverse complement strand
CCGCCGTGCCGCCCCTGCCGCCCGTGCCGACCGACCGCACGGGTGCGGGCATCGTCTCGGCCGACCTGACCACCGGCTGGGCCGTGGTGATGCGGCTCGGCGAGGAGGCCGGGCACCCGGTCGCGCTGCTGCTGCACGGACCTCGCCGCGCCCCCAAGCCCGTCGTCGCCGGGTTGCGGTCCCTGGAGGCGACCCTGCGGCTGGCCCTGCGCAACGTCGAGCTGACGGAAGGGCTGCGTGTGCAGGCCCACCACGACGCCCTGACGGGACTGCCCAACCGCGCCCGCTTCCACCTCGAGCTCCACCGGGCCGTGACGGAGGCGGACGGCGTCGCCCTCCTCCTGCTCGATCTCGACGGCTTCAAGGAGGTCAACGACAGCCTGGGCCACGCCGCGGGTGACGAGCTCCTCGTCGCGACCGCGCAGCGGCTGCTCGCCTGCGTGCCCACGGGCGGGCTGGTCGCGCGGCTCGGCGGTGACGAGTTCGTCATGCTGCTGGAGCAGGTCGACGCCGACGGCGCGGTCGCCGTCGCGGAGGAGGTGCTGCGGTCCCTGACCGTCCCCACGGTCGTGGCGGGTGCGCGCGTGCTCGTGCACGCCAGCATCGGGATCGCGTTGCAGGACGCGGGCCGGGGCGCCGACGAGCTCGTCGCGGAGGCGGACACCGCGATGTACGAGGCGAAGGCGAAGGGCAAGGGCCGTTACGAGCTCTACCGGGCGTCGATGCGGACGGACGCGCTGCCGCTGCTCACCCTCGAGGCGGACCTGCAGCACGCGCTCGAGCGCGAGGAGTTCGTGCTCGTCTACCAGCCGATCCGGCACCTCGAGACCGGCCAGGTGCACGGGGTCGAGGCGCTGGTCCGCTGGCACCACCCGCGCCGCGGCACCCTCCAGCCGGCCGATTTCCTCGGGCTCGTGGAGCGCGCCGGACTCGTCGCGCCCCTGGGTCGCTGGATCCTGCGCCGGGCGTGCACGGACGTGGCCGGGTGGCCGCCGGTCGACGGCGCGGACCTCACCGTCGGGGTCAACCTGTCGGTCCGCCAGCTCGCGGACGACGCCCTGGTCGACGTGGTCGCGGACGCGCTGCGGACGAGCGGCCTCGCCCCCGACCGCCTCGTGCTCGAGGTGAGCGAGCGGGCGCTGCTCGGCGAGGACGCCGAGGTCTCGCGTCGCCTCGCGACGCTGCGCGCGCTCGGGGTCAAGGTGGCGATCGACCAGTTCGGAGCCGCGTTCGCGACGCTCTCGCGCGTGCACGACGTCGTGGACGTCGTCAAGCTCGACCGCGCGCACGTCGTCGACCTCAGCGGGACCGACGGCCTCGGCTCGGTGGTGGCCCGGTCGATGCTCGACCTCGCTGCGCGGCTGGCGCTGCGTGCGGTCGCCGTGGGCGTCGAGGACGCGCATCAGCTGGACCAGCTGCAGCAGCTGCCGTGCGCGTTCGTGCAGGGCTTCCACCTCGACCGTCCGATGGCCGCCGCGATCGTCCCGGCGCCGGTGCCGGCCCACCCGGTGCCGTCGTCGCAGGTGCCGACGCAGCGCGCCGGGCAGGAGGTCTCCGTGGCGGCCACGGCCACGCACTGACGGGATGTGGTGCGCGGCGCGGCACTGCCGGTGGGTCGCGGTCCACCGGGGCGGGTCGAGGAGGATGGCGAGCCGGGCGGGGTCAGGGGCGTGACGCGTCGTACCGGCGCAGCGCCTCCGCGCGCTCGGCCGCGTGGTCGACGATCCGCTCCGGGTAGCCGCGGTCGAGCCCGTCGGGCACGGTCCACGGCTCGTGCGCCGCGGCGCCGCGCACGTGGCCGAGCTCGGGGACGTGACGCCGCACGTAGTCGCCGTCGGGGTCGAACCGCCGGCCCTGCGTCACCGGGTGGAAGACCCGGACGTACGGCGCGGCGTCCGTCCCCGTGCCCGCGACCCACTGCCAGCCCTGGCTGTTCGACGCCATGTCACCGTCGCGCAGGTGCTCGAGGAAGACGCGCGCACCGTGGCCCCACCACACGTGCAGGTCCTTGACGAGGAAGCTCGCGACGATCATCCGCACCCTGTTGTGCACCCAGCCCTCGCGGCGCAGCTGGCGCATGCCGGCGTCGACGAACGGGAACCCGGTGCGTCCCTCCGCCCAGGCCGCGAAGCGCTCCGCCGCCTCGGCCTCCTCCCGTCGGCCCGCTGTGCCCTGGGCCGGCCACGGCAACGGCGCGTACGCGAGCGGCGTCGGGCGCAGGTCCGCCCAGGCGGCGTCGGGCCGGTGCCAGAGCACGTCGGCGTAGAACTCGCGCCAGCACAGCTCGCTGGTGAACACCTCCGCTCCCCGGGAGCGACCGGCGGGGTGCGCGGCCAGGTCCGCGAGCAGGGTGCGCGGGTGCACGGTGCCGTACTTGAGCTGGACGGAGAGCTGCGACGTGCCGTCCGTCGCGGGCAGGTCCCGGGTCTGCGCGTAGTCGGCCAGCGCCCCGTCGAGGAAGGCGTGCCAGCGCTCGCGTGCGGCGGCCTCGCCCACCGCGGGCAGCACGACGTCGGTCGCGGCCTCGGGCAGCGGGTCCGACGCCGACCCGCGGTGCCATCGCACGGGTGGCGCCACCGCCGGAGCGCGCCAGCCGTGCCGTCGCCAGGCACGGGAGAACGGCGTGAAGACGCGGTACGGCTCGCCGTCGTCCTTGCGCACGCGGCCGGGTGTGACCGCGTAGGGGC
>CAUQTR010000453.1:0-2702 GCA_963521045.1 uncultured Actinotalea sp. | reverse complement strand
GTGTTCGCCGTCGTCGCGGCGCTGCTGCTCCTGCCGATCACGGCGGACGGCGCGCTGGGACGGGGTGCCGTCGCGCGGGCCGTCGCGACCGCCGCCGACGGCTCGGCCGTCGACGCGCCGCAGGCCTTCGGTCGCACGTTCTGGTTCTTCTGGGCAGCGCTGCTGTGCGGCGTCGCCATCGAGTTCGGCACCACGTTCTGGGCGTCGGACCTGCTCGTCCAGCAGACCGGCGCGTCGGCGTCGTTCGCCGCCGCGAGCATCTCGGCGCTCGTGGCCGGCATGACGGCGTCGCGCCTGGTGGTGGGTCCGCTCTCCACCCGCAAGGCACCGGAGAAGCTGCTGCTGGTCGGCTACGCGTTCGCCGGCGCCGGCTGGCTGGTCTTCTGGCTCGCGACGACGCCGTGGGCGGCCGTGGCCGGGCTCGTGCTGGCCGGGCTCGGCTACGGCACCCACTACCCGCTCGCCGTGTCACTCACGCTGCGCGCGTCCGACGGTCGACCCGACCAGGCCCAGGCGCGCGCCTCCATCGGCACGGGCGCCGCCGTGGCCGTGGCGCCGTTTCTGCTCGGCTCCCTCGCCGACTCGTTCGGTGCGCACGCGGCGTTCCTGCTCATCCCCGTGCTCATCGTGGTCGGTGCCGCGGCGGTCGCGCTCGGGCTCCGGTCGGTCCGCCGGACGGCCGCCGACGTCTGAGGTCCTGCCGGAAGACCGTCAGGCTCCGGCGCGGCGACGTCGGGCGAGCAGCAGCGTCACGAGGCCGAGACCGACGAGGCCGACGGCACCCGCGACGAGCGGGGCGAGCTCGGACCCGGTCTCGCTGAGGGCCACCGCGCCCACCGGAGCGCTCAGGGCCGTCGTCCCGGAGGTCGAGGTGAGGACGGTGCGGCACGCCGTGCCCGCCGGGTGGACGACCGTCACGACCGTCGTCGGGTTGACGTGGAACTCCACCTCCACCGTGCCGGCCGCCCAGGGCGTCTGGGGCCACGGCACCGTGCCCGAGAGCGGCAGGCCCGCCTGGACCACGTCGTCACCGGTCGGGTTGAGCCACGTGATCGTCAGGATCTCGGAGTCCGTGCCCTCGGGAACGGCGACGTAGTCGAGCAGGGGCGTGCCGGCGCTGCAGTACGGGACCGCCTCGACCGTCAGTGCGCAGACGGCATCGGGCCAGTAGCCGTCGTCGGGCGAGCAGCCGTCTCCGACAGCCGTGGCGGGAGCGGCGAGGCCGACCGCCGTCACGAGGCCGAGCAGCAGGGCCGCCGTCATGGACCAGAATCGCTTCATCGCAGTTCTCCTCTTGCCGATCGCCCTGGTAAAAGGGGGATGGATCAGGACAAATCGGACATCGCACCCATGATGTCACCCCATCCCGGCGATGTCGCGCCACGATCAGGTGATGTGGATTCCCGGCCTCGAGGCCGGGCGTCAGTCAGGGCAGGTGGTGGGCCCCACGGTGCCCGCCCCCTCCACCGTCGGGGTGCGCCAGGCACCCAGCTCCCGGACGCCGTCGGCCAGCTCGACGACGACCTCGTACCGCACCGCCTCGCCCGGGGCGAGCGTCGCCGTCACGACGGCGGCCTCACGTCCTGCCTCGGTGGCCCGCCGCGTGCCGACGGCCGCGTCCCCGCTCCGCACGTCGACGAGGCGACCGCCGACCGGTGCGAAGACGGTGACGTTGGTCCGGGTGACCCCCGTGGGCGGCTCGTCCGGGTGCGCGGTCGCCATGTACGGCGGCAGCGTCGCGAGGTCGGCCGGCACGTCGGACGCGAGGTCGACGACGAGGAGCGCACGGACGGCGCCGGAAGCGCTCGCGGCGCCTGCCAGGGGGTCCGCGCACGACACCGACACGTCGACGTCCAGGAAGTACGTGAGCTTGGTCCCGGTGCCGTCGTCGAGGAACACACCGGCCGACCCGCTCGCCGCCGGGTCGAAGAACGACCCGCCCAGCGGGGTGCCGGCGAGCACGCTCTGCTCGTCCGGGTGGGCGGACCAGAACGACACCCGGTGCTCCCCCACCGAGCGCCCGAACGCCTCGGCCAGCTCCGTGGGGCTGCCCGGGCTGCGCAGCATCGCATCGAACACGCGCGCCGCCGCGTCGGCGAAGAAGGCGTCGGTCTCGTCCGGGTCGGGGTAGCGGGCGTACGCGTCGAACAGCAGGGCCTGGACGGCCCCACCACCGTCGAGCACCGTCCCGTCCGCGGTGGTCACCGGGCCGGTCACGTCGAGGAGGCCGGCGAGCGCCCCCGGCTCGACGGCGAGGACACCGTCGACGGGGTCGCGGCCCGACGCCTCCCAGAGCCCGACGGCCAGCTCGGCGGCGCGCGGGAAGTCCGGGGTCATCGTGACGTTCTGCATGAGGCTGCCGAGCCGGTCGCCGTGCACCGCGAGCTCGTCGGCATGCAGGCGGGAGGACGCCGGGCCGCCCACGGGCAGGGTCCGGCTCGCGACCTGCTCGCCGAGGGTCACACGACCGTCGTCGGCGTGCAGCACCACGACCGAGCCGACGATGCCGCCCCCGCTGCGCAGCTCCGCCGGGTTGACCACGAGCACGAGGTACGAGCGGGCGCCGTCGGACCCGAGCAGCGGTGGGAGCAGGGTCACCGCCTCGTCGGCGCGGACGAGGAGCGCCGCGGCCTGTCCCAGCGGGCCCTGCGCGTCCTGGACGGCGTCGGCGATCGGGCCGAGCAGGCCGTCCGTCTCGATGC
>CAUQTR010000452.1:0-2706 GCA_963521045.1 uncultured Actinotalea sp. | reverse complement strand
GGCTGGAGCCCGAGCCGGGGCTCGTCGTCGCGGACCTGGAGACGGCGGACGAGGCGCGCGCGGCGATCGCCGCCCTGATGTCGGCCCCAGCGCCGCCCACGGCCGTGGTGGCGCTCAACCTCGGCATCAGCGCCGGTGTGCTCGTCGACCGCATCGTCCACCGACGCGATGCGGCGCTCGTGACGCTCGACGAGAACGACATGATGGCCGGCCTGGGCATCTCCGCGATCGTGCGCGACCCGCGCGAGATCGGGCGGCAGGCGGCCCTGCTCGCCCTCGAGCGGATCGACCACCCCGACGCCCCCGCCAGGACCGTCTCCGTGCCGTACGTGCTCACGCGCCGGGGGTCGGGCGAGACAGGCCCGCCCCCGGCGGGTGGGCGCTCCACGGAGGCCTCGGGCGACGGCTGACCCTCGGCGGCGAGCGCCCGCGTGTCGGGCGACGAGCCGAGGGCCACCCGGCCGGTCAGCCGACCGCGAAGAACACGAACGCGATCGCGAAGCCCATGAGCCCGATGATCGTCTCCATCACCGTCCACGTCTTCAGCGTCGTCTTGACGTCCATGCCGAAGAACCGGCCGACGAGCCAGAACCCCGAGTCGTTGACGTGCGACGCCATCACCGAGCCGGCCGCGACGGCGAGGACGATCGCGGCGAGCTGGATCGCGCTGAAGTCGCCCGCGCTCACCGCGGGCTCGATGAGGCCGGCCGTGGTGATGAGCGCGACGGTGGCGGAGCCCTGCGCGACGCGCAGCAGGGTCGCGATGAGGAAGCCGGCGACGATGATCGGCAGCCCGAGGTCGCCGAGCGCCTCCTCGAGCGCGCCGCCGATGCCCGACGCCCGCAGCACCGCGCCGAACATGCCGCCCGCACCGGTGATGAGGATGACCGAGCAGACGGGGCCGAGGGCGGACTCGAGCAGCCGTTCGATCGCCTGCGCGTCCCGCCCCCGGCGTCGGCCCATGACCAGGGCCGCGACGAGCACCGCGACGAGCAGGGCGACCGGCGTCGAGCCGACGGCGCGCAGGAGGGCGACCCAGGTCGCGTCGCCGTCCACCACGCCCGCCCCGCGCAGGGTGTCCAGGCCGGTGTTGACGAAGATCAGCAGGAGGGGGAGCAGCAGGACACCGATGACCGTGCCGAGCGACGGCGGGTTGTCCGGGTGGTCCTCGTCGGCCTTGCCCAGCAGCTCGGGCACCGGCAGCACCCACTTCTTGCCCGCCCAGACGCCGTAGAGGTAGGAGCTGACGAACCACGTCGGGACGGCCACGACGAGCCCGAGCAGGATGACGAGGCCGGTGTCGGCACCGAGGAGCTCGGAGGCCGCCACCGGGCCGGGGTGCGGCGGCACGAACACGTGCATGACCGAGAACGCGCCGGCGGCGGGCAGCCCGAACGTCAGCACCGAGCCGCCCAGCCGCCGCGCGACCGCGAAGACGATCGGCAGCATGACGACGAGCCCGGCGTCGAAGAAGATCGGGAAGCCGAAGATCAACGACGCGACGCCGAGCGCGAGCGGCGCCCGCTTCTCGCCGAAGCGCTGGACGAGCGAGTCGGCCATCACCTTCGCGCCGCCGGACGTCTCGACCATCCGGCCGAGCATCGCCCCGAGGCCGACGAGCAGCGCGACCGAGCCCAGGGTCGTGCCGAAGCCTGTGGTGAGGACCGAGACGACGGACCCGGCCGGCACGCCCGTCGCGAAGGCGGTGAGCAGCGAGACGAGGATGAGGGCGAGGAAGGCGTGCAGCCTCAGCCTGATGATGAGGAACAGCAGCAGGGCGATGGCCCCGACCGCGATCCCGAGGAGCGGTCCCGCTCCGAGCGTCTGCTCCCAGTCCTCCGGTGGCACGGCGGTCCCCCTCGCTCGTGGCTGACCAGCCTGCGCTGATCAGGTGGTGCGGATCAGTGCGTCCCCTCGCCCGTCTCGCCGGGCCGGGCGTCCGGGGCGGCCCTCAGGCCGAAGGCCTCGATCGTCCGGTCCGCCACCTCGTCGGGCGGGACGTCGACGACGATCGTGATGCCGTCCTCCTCCGCCGTCAGCGGCTGCAGCGTCTGCAGCTGGGACGGCAGGAGGGTGGGAGGCATGAAGTGCCCGGACCGGCCCGACATGCGGGCCTGGAGCACCTCGGTCGGCGCGGTGAGGTGCACGAAGTGCACGCGGCCCTCGGCAGCCCGCAGCACGTCGCGGTACGTCGTCTTGAGCGCGGAGCACGTGACGATCGAGCTGAGGCCGGCGTGGGTCTGGCCGGTCAGCCAGTCCCGGATCGCCGCGAGCCACGGCCGGCGGTCGTCGTCGTCCAGCGGCGTGCCGGCGGACATCTTGTCGATGTTGGCCTGCGGGTGGAACTCGTCCGCCTCCGCGTAGGGCCAGCCGAGGCGCTCCTGCAGGAGGGTGGCCAGCGTGGTCTTCCCGGAGCCGGAGACCCCCATGATCACCAGGTGCTGCACGGGCTGGTGGGGGTCGGTCACCGCTGCGTCGTCGGGCACCCGCCCCACTGTGGCCGAGGTGCCGCGGTTCGTCCACCCCGGGCGCGGGCCTGGTGACCGAGGCCTGACGGGCCGATGGCGGGAGCTCGCACCACGATGGCGGGATCTCGCGAGCCACGGGGCGGCCCGGGGACCTACCGTCGGCCTGTGACCACCACCCCCCGGGCACACCGGCCGACGACCGGTCCGGAGCCTCCTCCCCGACGGCGCTGCCCGTCAC
>CAUQTR010000451.1:0-2707 GCA_963521045.1 uncultured Actinotalea sp. | reverse complement strand
ACCGTGTGGGTGCCGGCCGCGGGAGCGGCGGCGGCCTGGGCGACCGGCTGTCCGGACGGTGCCGCCGCGCCGGCGCCGCCCGTGGGGATCGTCAGCGTCTGGCCGACCAGGATCAGCGCCCGTGCGTCGAGGCCGTTGGCCGCGACGATCGCGGCCGTCGTCGTGCCGTAACGGGTGGCGATCGCCGAGACGGTCTCGCCGCGCGCGACCGTGTGCGGGGTCGACGCCGGGGCGCTCGGGGCGGGTGCCGGCGTCGCGATCGCGGCGCCCGGGATCACGAGGCGCTGCCCGGCGGTGATGGACGCCCGGGCGTCGAGGCCGTTCGCGCTCACGATGGCGCCGACCGACGTGGCCGTGCGGTGGGCGATGTGGCTCACGGTGTCACCCGGCTGCACGAGGTAGTCGTCGGCCTGGGCGGTCGTCGCGGTGCCCGCGACCCCCACGGCAGCCAGCGCGAGACCCATCCCGGTGCCGCGGGCGACCCGCACTCTCGTGGGGGTGCTCCGCAGGGCGTTCGACGCGGCGTTCGACATGGGGACTCCGTCGGCTCAGGGTGCTGCTGTGACCAGTGTGACTGGTGTGACTGGAGTGAAACTACCGCGCGACGGCGCGCCAGCGGAAGGCGGGGCGTTGCGCCGGTCGGGTGACCGTAGGCTGGTGCCGTGGCCCTGGATGCACTGGTGGACGAGTGGTTGCCCCTCCCGGACGTGGCTGAGCGCCTCGGGACCGACGTCGGGCGTGTGCGGCGTCTGCTGCAGGAGGACAAGCTCCTGGCCGTGCGCCAGGGCGAGCGGCGCATCCTCAGCGTGCCCGCGCGCTTCCTCCTCGCGACGGCCGCCGGCGGGTGGCAGGTGGTCCCCTCGTTGCAGGGCACGCTCGTGCTCCTGCGCGACGCCGGGTTCTCCGAGGAGGAGAGCGTCGCGTGGCTCTTCACGCCCGACCCGTCGCTGGAGACGCTGGGCACGGGCACGTCCCGCCCTCAGACGCCGATCGACGCGCTGCGCGACGGGCACAAGACCGAGATCCGGCGGCGCGCGCAGGCTCTCGCCCTCTGACCCGACGCCGCCGTCAGGCGCCGGGCATGGTCGGGCGCAGCGCGTCGTCGGGCGCCGGACGTCAGGACTGCCGCTCGACCAGCCCTCGTCCGAGCGCGAGGAGCATCGCGCGACCCGGCTCGTCCAGCGGCGCCTGCGCGAGCGTGGCGAGCGCGGGCCCGGCGAGCCCGGTGATGAGGTCCTCGACCGCCTCGACCGCACCCGTGCGGCGCAGCAGGTCCCGCAGGGTGTCGACGTCCTCGTCCGAGAGGTCCCGCTGCCCGAGGTGGGCGTCCACGAGCGCGCGGTCCGCCGCCCCGGCGGTGCGCATGGCGCGCGCCACGAGGACGGTCCGCTTGCCCTCCCGCAGGTCGTCGCCGGCGGGCTTGCCCGTCGTCGACGGCTCCCCGAAGACCCCCAGCAGGTCGTCCCGCAGCTGGAACGCCTCGCCGAGCGGCAGGCCCACGGCCCGGCACCGCTCGAGGGCCTCGGTCCCGGCGCCGGCCAGGGCAGCCCCCAGCACGAGCGGGTGCTCGACGCTGTAGCGGGCGCTCTTCGCCCGGATCACGTCCCTCGCGCGCTCCTCGTCGCCGGCCGGGTCCGCACCCCACGGCAGGGCCTGCGCGAGCACGTCGAGGTACTGCCCCACGGTGACCTCGGTGCGCATGAGGTCGAAGACTGCTCGCACGGCACGGGCGGCGGGGCCGGGGACGGCCTCGAGCCCGGAGGTCAGCTCCCGGTCGCACGCCACGAGCGCCAGGTCGCCGAGCAGGATCGCCGCGGACTCGCCGAACCGCTCCGCCGGTCCCGTCCAGCCGCGCTCCCGGTGCGCGGCCTCGAACGCGCGGTGGGCGGCGGGTCGCCCGCGTCGCGTGTCGGAGCCGTCCATGACGTCGTCGTGGAAGAGGGCCGCGGCCTGGAAGAGCTCGAGGGCCGCGCCGGTGGCGAGGGCGGCGGAGCGCGCGTCCGGGTCGTCCTGCGTGCCCCCGTGCGCCCGCCACGACCAGTAGCACAGTGCCGCGCGCAGCCGCTTGCCGCCGCCGAGCATGGCCCGCAGGGCGTCGACGAGGTCCGTGGTGCCGGGCCCGTAGGCCGTCAGCTCCTGCTCGAGCTCGGTGAGGTGCCGCGCGAGGGCGGCGTCGACCTCGGGGCGCACCTGGTCGACGGCGGACTGCACGGTGAGGGTGGGCTCCACGGCGCCACCCTACGGTCGATCAGGCCGGGTTCCTGATCCGGCCGCCGACGGTCACGGTCCGGGCGGTGCCGTCGTCGAGGACGCCGATGGAGACGAGCTCGTCGCCGCCGGACCGGACGAAGACAGCCTCTGCCGCGAGGTCCGACGTCGGCGCGGTCGACGGGACCTCCGTGAAGCCCGCCGCGGTGAGTGCGGTGCGGTAGAGGGTCACCACCTCCTGGACGCCGGTCGCGGTACGGAGGTTGAGCGAGACCTCCTGCACCTCCGCGTCGCCGACCGGCACGGCCGACGTCACCAGCACGACGGCGTCGTCCGGGAGCGGCAGCAGCTCGGCGGGGAACCCGGTGACGAGCGCCCCGACCTCGGAGTGCTCGTCCGGCGGGGCGGTGACCAGCGGGGGCGCGGGACTCGCGGGCGGTGTCTCCGGCTCGGGCGTCGCGGTCGGGGCGGGGGCCTGCAGCACGGGGCGGTCCGGCGC
>CAUQTR010000450.1:0-2707 GCA_963521045.1 uncultured Actinotalea sp. | reverse complement strand
GCCCGGAACTCGGCCGGCGAGCGGGCTGCGCCCGGGCCGGCACCCGTGGCGGTGGCAGCGGTGTCGCCGCCCGTCCCGCTCTCCGTGGCCGGTCCGCGACCCATGAGCGCGTCCACCTCGACCAGCGGCACCCCGAGCCGGGCGGCCAGACGCCGGGCGAGCAGCGTCTTGCCGGCGGCCTCCGGCCCGACGACGCGCACCCGGCGGGCACCCCGTCCCGCGTCGGGCCCTTCCTCGGACATCAGGCGCGCAGAGCCGCCACGAGCGAGCGCAGGCGCGGGTTGTCGAAGAGGCCGTCGACCAGCACGAGGCGCTGCGCGGAGTCAGCCAGCGGGACGCGCCAGTTGGGGTACTCCTGGTCCGTCCCGGGCTGGTTCTGGGCCCGCCGCTCCCCCACGGCGTCGGCGAGCGAGACCCCGACGAGCACGGCAGGCGACGCGAGCACCAGCCGGTGCAACGCCTCGACGAGCTGACGCTCGGACGCTCCCGCCGGCACCAGCCCACGCTCCGCGACGAGCGCGAGCATCTGGTCGCGCTCCGCGCGCGCCCCCTCGCGCACCACGTCGACGGGCTCGCTGAGCAGCCCCAGCCGATCGCGCAGATCGACGTGCTCGAGCGCGAGGTAGCCCGCGGTCGGCGGCAGGTCGTGCGTCGTGACGGTCGCGAGCGCCAGCCGGCGGTAGTGCTCGGGTGCCATCGGTGCGTCCCCCTCGCGCTCGAACCACAGCACGGACGTGCCGAGCACGCCCCGCTCGGTGAGGTAGTCGCGCACCCAGGGCTCGAACACGCCGAGGTCCTCGCCGATGACGACCGCACCGGCGCGGCGGGCCTCGAGGCAGAGGATTCCGATGAGGGCCTCGTGGTCGTACCGGACGTACGCGCCGTCCTGCGCGCCGTGGCCCTGCGGGATCCACCAGAGCCGGAACAGGCCGATGACGTGGTCGATCCGGATGGCGCCGGCGTGCCGGAGGACGGTGCGCAGCATGTCGCGGTACGGCGCGTAGCCGGCGCGTGCGAGGGCGTCGGGGCGCCACGGCGGCTGCGACCAGTCCTGGCCCTGCTGGTTGTACATGTCGGGCGGCGCGCCGACCGAGACGCCCTGGGCGAGCACGTCCCGCATCGACCACGCGTCCGCGCCCTCGGGGTGCACGCCGACGGCGAGGTCGTGCATGATCCCCAGCCGCATCCCGCCCTCGACCGCAGCGCGCTGGGCGGCGGCGAGCTGCTCGTCGGCGACCCACTGCAGCCAGCAGTAGAACGTGATCCGGTCGGCCAGCTCCGTGCGCAGCTCGCGCACGGTCTCCGAGTGCCGGTCGTCCGCGCCGGCCGGCCACGGCTGACCCGCGAACCGCTCGGTCATCGCGCACCACAGCGCGAAGTCCTCCAGACCCTCGCCCTGCTCGCGCCGGAACGTCGCGAACGCCAGCTCGCGCGCAGCGGACCGGGGCGCCGCGAAGACGACGTCGAGCGCCACGCGCTTGGCCTCCCAGGCCGTGTCGCGGTCGATCGGGCCCGGCTCGGTGCTCAGCGGGCGAGCCACCTCGGCCTGCCACTCGACCAGGGAGCGCTCGGCGACGGGCAGGTACGCGGTCTCGGGGATGTCCTCGACCCGCAGGTAGATCGGGTTGACGAAGCGGCGGCTCGCGGGCAGGTACGGCGACGGCGACAGGGGCGCCGTCGGCTCTGCGGCGTGCAGCGGGTTGATCAGCAGGAAGTCGGCACCGGTGCGCCGGGCCGACATCCAGGCGATCTCGCGGAGGTCGGCGAGGTCGCCCACCCCCCACGACCGCTCGGACCGCACCGAGTACAGCTGCGCCATGAAGCCCCAGCCCCGGCGCTCACCGAGGCCGTGCGGCAGCTCGAGCCTCGCGGGCGTGACCACCACGGTCGTGCGCCAGGTCGCACCGCCGCTCGCCGCGACGAGCGTGTGCCAGCCGAGCGGGAGGTCGTCCGGCACCTCGACCGTCGCCCGGCCGAGGGTGCGTCCGTCGACCGTGCGCGGCGGCACGTAGACGTCGACCTGCGGGACCTCCCGGCGCCCGCCACCGGCCTCCGGGTCGAGCTCGAGCCACACCTGCACCGGGTCCCCGTCGGTGACGTGGACCGGGAGACGGCGGGTCGTCCCCTCGCGCAGCACGACCGCGGGCGGGAGCGCCCGGCGCCACTCCTCGTCCTCCGCGTGCTCGAGCGCGAGGGCGGCGCGCTCGGGGCTCGACGCGTCGACGCCGAGGGCGGCGAGCACGGCGACGAGCGTCTCCGCGCTCACCGTGCGCTTCTCGCCGCCGAAGCCCCAGAAGTCCGGGACGACGCCGAAGCGCTCCGCGAGGTCGAGGAGCGGCTGGGGCAGGTCCCCGGTCGAGGTGTGAGGCTGCGGCACGGGTTCGATCCTGCCAGAGCGACCCGCGCCCGCATCTTCCGCAGCGCCGTGTGTGCGCCGCCCAGTCCGCGACCCGCATCGCCGCGAGCGGTGCGCCCGTGGGTCGTAGCCTGCGGTGGTGATCCCGCCCCGGCCCGCGACCCCGTCCACCGCACCACGGCCCGGGACCGGCCCAGCCGGGTACCCGCCCGCCGCGCGCGAGGACCTGGTCGAGGACCTGCACGGCCGCGCCGTCACCGACCCGTACCGCTGGCTCGAGGACGTGGACGACCCGAGGACCCGGGCCTGGTCCGCCGCCCAGGACGACCTGCTCGGGGCCTGGTGGGGACC
>CAUQTR010000449.1:0-2708 GCA_963521045.1 uncultured Actinotalea sp. | reverse complement strand
GCACGGGCGAGCTCCGGGCCGACCGCGGGCACGGTGACGTTCACCGGGACCGCATCCCGCACCGGCGCGGGCCAGCCGAGGTCCGCGGCCTCACGGGCCGCGCGCCACCAGGCGACCGCCTCGACGTCGTCGTAGTCCCAGAACGGGGAGAACTCGCCCCAGCCGGCGTCGCCCCGCAGCAGGACGCCGTCGCGCGCCGTCAGCCCGCGGAACCGCGTGCGCAGACCGACCCGGTAGACGTGCAGGTCGGGCTCCGCGCGCACGGTCACCGGCCCACCGTAGTACGGCCCGGTGGCACGGCCCGGCGGGGGGTCGTCGGCCCGGGCCACGTCGTCGGGCGGTCGTTAGGGTGGCCCGCATGAGCGCGCTGCCCGCCCCGGTGTCCGAGACGTTCGACCCCCGGGCGTGGCGCACGGTCGACGGGTTCGCCGGGCTCACGGACCTGACCTACCACCGCGGCGTGGACCGGACGGGGCCGACGGAGCGCGACCTGCCGGTGGTCCGGATCGCGTTCCACCGCCCCGAGGTGCGCAACGCCTTCCGCCCGCACACCGTCGACGAGCTCTACCGGGCGCTCGACCACGCGCGGATGTCGCCCGACGTCGGCGTCGTGCTGCTGACGGGCAACGGGCCGAGCCCGAAGGACGGCGGCTGGGCGTTCTGCTCCGGCGGGGACCAGCGCATCCGCGGGCGGGACGGCTACCGGTACGCGTCCGGCACCGGCGCCGACACCGTCGACCCGGCTCGCGCGGGGCGGCTGCACATCCTCGAGGTGCAGCGCCTCATCCGGACCATGCCGAAGGTCGTGGTCGCCGTCGTCGACGGCTGGGCCGCGGGCGGCGGGCACTCGCTGCACGTCGTGGCGGACCTCACGCTCGCGTGCCGCGAGCACGGACGCTTCAAGCAGACCGACGCCGACGTCGGCTCGTTCGACGCCGGCTACGGCTCGGCGTACCTCGCGCGGCAGGTCGGCCAGAAGCGCGCGCGGGAGATCTTCTTCCTCGCCCGCGAGTACTCGGCCGACGACGCCGAGCGGTGGGGTGCGGTCAACGAGGTCGCGGAGCACGCGGACCTGGAGCGGCTCGCGCTCGACCACGCGCGGATCATCGCGGGCAAGTCACCGCAGGCCGTCCGGATGCTGAAGTTCGCCTTCAACCTCGCCGACGACGGCCTCGCGGGCCAGCAGGTCTTCGCCGGTGAGGCGACCCGGCTCGCGTACATGACGGACGAGGCCGTCGAAGGTCGGGACGCCTTCCTCGAGCGCCGTGCGCCCGACTGGTCGGCCTTCCCGTACCACTTCTGAGCACGGGGCTCAGATCTGCCCGACGAACCAGAGGCCGAAGTCCAGCAGCTCGCGCAGCACCAGCCCGCCCGCCAGGACGACGCCGGCGAGCAGCGCGAGCGCGACGAGCACCGGCAGCGCCGCGCGCAGGCGCTCGTGGTGGACGCCGTCCACGAGGTCGGCGGTGACACCGGTCTGCATGGTCCGAGGCGCCGTGGTCCGGGCGGCGGGCCGCAGCGTGCTGGACCGCGGCGTGGCGGGGCGCAGCGTCGTGGACCCCAGCGTCGTGTGTCGCAGCGTCGTGGGTCGCAGGGTCGTCGACCGCGCGGTGCGCGCCAGGGCGCGGTCGAGGATTCCGGGGTGGTGGGCGGTGATCTGAGCCATGCCCCCAGCGTGCTCGCGCGCGGCGCCAGACGGATCGGCCCCGCGGACCGTCCCCGGTGGTCACGGCTCCACCGCCGGGCAGAGACGACGACGCCCGGCTCATCCCGCAGGATGAGCCGGGCGTGCGCCTCGTTCAGCCGATCGTGAGGGTGCCCTTGCCCGCCGGGATCATCTCGACCCACGTGTTGCCCGGCGCGAGCAGCAGCGGGGCGCCGTCGGCCCCGAACAGCTGGAGCGGCGCCTCGGCGGAGGCCTTCGACCAGGTCCCCGCGATCGTCGCACCGGCGGTGGCCACGACGGCCTCGCCCGAGCCCACGAGCTCGTAGGTCGGGACCGACGCGCCGCCCTGGGCACCGAAGCCCGAGTCGGGGTGCGGCGCGGTGATGGCGACGACGTTGGTGGCGGCGAGCCGTGCGCCGCTGGCGGCGGTCGCCGGCGCGCTGCCCTCCGACCGCAGCCACGAGGCCGTCGCGGCGTCGTACGTCCACGAGGGCTTCGCCTGGCCCGACAGGGAGAAGGACAGGACGCCGGCCGGGGTTCCGGCGGCCACCGCGCTCGCGAGCTCGGGGCGGCGGGCGAAGGCGAACTGCTCGGCCGGCGGCGCGGCGTGCTCGGCGTCGGCGGCCGCGAGGAAGGCGGTCATGTCGCCCATGACGTTGTGGGGTGCGGAGCGGCCGCTCACGCGGTACATGCCCGCGGCCCCCGCGTCGTGGCTGATGCTCTGCACCGTGCTGCCGCGCACCAGCTCGAGGATGCCCGCCTGGCCGCCCGAGTAGACGAGCAGACCGCGCAGCGGCGCGACCACCAGCGGGTCCATGGGACGCACCGAGCGGATCGGCCCGATCTCCGGGGGCACCTGGGAGTGGAACACCGCGATGAACCGGGACACCTCGAACTCGACGACGGTCTCCCACACCACGTCCGCCTGCTCGAGGCCCGCCTGCGGCCGCGCGGCGCTCGTGTTCTCGACCTTGACCGCGACGGCAGGGCGCGCGGCGACCTCGCCCGCCACGCCGGTGAGCGGCCAGCGGGGCGGCACGAC
>CAUQTR010000448.1:0-2711 GCA_963521045.1 uncultured Actinotalea sp. | reverse complement strand
GGCCGCACCCGTGGACACGACGCCGACCAGGACGTCGCCCGCTCGAGTGGTCGCGGGGGTCCGGGCGGTGCCGACCTCGGCCGCGCCCGCGTTGACGCAGAACACCCGGCGGGCCTCGGCCCAGGCCGCGACCTGCGCGTCGGCCGCCCGGTCGCCGGTCGCGGTGTGCACGAGCCACGCCTTGTCGACGTCGGCCTCCCGCACCTCGCCGGCGCGCCAGCGCACGACTCGGTCCTCGACGAGCTCGGCGAGCTCCTCGCACAGCTGGGGGGCGACGACCATGACGTCCGCGCCCGCGACGCGCATCGCCTGCACCCGGCGCGCGGCGACGGGTCCGCCGCCCGCGACGAGCACCCGCCGTCCGGCCAGCTCGACCCCCAGCAGTGCGGTCATGCGCCCGTCCCCTCCCCGAGGTGACGGTTCTGCCCGGCGTGCCGCCCGGACGCGCCGCCGGAGTCGTCATCTCGGGGTGAGGGGGACGCCAGGACCGTGCCCACCAGGACCAGCCCGCCCTCGACGCGCACCGGCCAGGTGCGGAGCGTGCCGTCACCCGCGACGGGCTCGCGGCCGACCGGGTCGAGGCACACTCCGGTGCGCAGGTCGAAGACCTGCTTGTACATGGGCGACGCCAGGGTCGGGGCGTCACCGCGTGATCCCACGATCCCGCGCGAGAGCACGTGCGCGCCGCTGAAGGGGTCGAGGTTCTGGACCGCCAGCACCGTGTCGTCGACCAGGCGCACGACGGCGACCTGCTCGCCGGCGACGAGCGCCGCCGCACCGCGCTCGGGCACGAGATCCGCCAGGTGGCAGACCGCCGTCCAGGCCGTGCGACCGGACGTCCCGAGGACCGCGGGGACACCCGACGTCGTGGGCACGGTGGTGGGCACGGTCGTGGGCACGGTGGTGGGGGCGGTGGCGGACGCCGTGGTGTCCGCCGCCGGGACCGTGGTCGCGCTCATCGCCGCACCTCCAGCGTCGTGCCGGCGACGAGCACGGCGCCCACCGTCCCCTCGCGGGCCTGCTCGCGCTCCTCGCTCGTCGCGGGACGCACCTGGCCGCGCTCGGGCACGTACGCGAGCGAGGGATCCGGCGTCGTCGGCGCGTTGACGAACGACGCGAAGCGGGCCAGCTTCTCCGGGTCGTCGAGGGTCGCGCGCCACTCGTCGGCGTAGTTCTCCACGTGCGCGGCCATCGCGGCGTCGAGGTCCGCGGCGATGCCGAGGGAGTCGTCCATGACGACGGCGCGCACGCCCTCGAGCCCGCCCTCGACCTCCTCGATCCACGGCGCCGTGCGCTGCAGCCGGTCGGCCGTGCGCACGTAGTACATGAGGAAGCGGTCGATCGTGCGCACGAGCGTCTCGGTGTCGAGGTCCTCGGCGAGCAGCTGCGCGTGCCGCGGCGTGAACCCGCCGTTGCCGCCGACGTAGACGTTCCAGCCCTTGTCCGTCGCGATGACGCCCACGTCCTTGCCGCGCGCCTCGGCGCACTCGCGCGCGCACCCGGAGACGCCGAGCTTGATCTTGTGCGGCGACCGCAGGCCGCGGTAGCGGAGCTCGAGCTCGACGGCGAGCGCCACCGAGTCCTGCACGCCGAACCGGCACCACGTCGACCCGACGCACGACTTCACCGTGCGCAGGCTCTTGCCGTAGGCGTGGCCCGACTCGAACCCGGCGTCGACCAGGCGGCGCCAGATGTCGGGCAGCTGCTCGAGGCGCGCACCGAACATGTCGATCCGCTGGCCGCCGGTGATCTTGGTGTAGAGCCCGAAGTCGCGCGCCACCTCG
The DNA here is from genome assembly GCA_963521045.1 of uncultured Actinotalea sp. Lineage (GTDB taxonomy): Bacteria > Actinomycetota > Actinomycetes > Actinomycetales > Cellulomonadaceae > Actinotalea. The sequence continues at coordinate 927 of CAUQTR010000448.1, read as the reverse complement.
CCGACGACGATGAGGCCCTCCGGGCTGACCTCGCCGCCCGGCATGCGGGGGACGACCGAGTAGGAGCCGTCCTTCTGCAGGTTGGCCATGACGTGGTCGTTGGTGTCCTGGAGCGTCGCGTTCTCGCCGTCGAGCACGTGCCCGGCACCGAGCGAGCCCAGGATCGAGCCGACGACCGGCTTGCAGATGTCGCAGCCGCGCGCGGCCTGGGGACGCGCCGTCGAACCATGCCGCGCCAGGATCTCGCTGAACGTGCGCAGCCCGCTGATGCGCACCGCGTCGAACAGCTGCGCCCGCGAGAGGTCGAAGTGCTCGCACAGCGCGGTGCTCACGGCGACGCCGGACTTCTCGAGCTCGGTCGTCACCAGCTTCTTCACCAGCGGGAGGCAGGAGCCGCAGCTCGTCCCCGCGCGGGTGCACGCCTTCACCGATCCGAGGTCGGTGCAGCCGTGCTCCGTGACCGCGGCCCGCACGGTGCCGGCGGTGACGTTGTTGCACGAGCACACGGTCGCGTCGTCGGGGAGGGCGATCGGCGGCCGCCCCACTGAGCCCTGCGTGCTCGCGCCCTCCGGGAGGAGGTAGGCACCGGGGTCGCCGTCGAGCTGGCGGCCGAGCATGGGGCGCAGCGACGCGTACGCGCTCGCGTCGCCGACGAGCACGCCGCCGAGCAGCGTCTTCGCGTCGTCGGACAGGACGATCTTGGTGTAGAGCCCGGCCACCGGGTCCGCGTGCACGAGCTCGAGCGCGCCCGGGGTCGCGGCGAACGCGTCGCCGAAGCTCGCGACGTCGACGCCCGCGAGCTTGAGCTTCGTCGCGGTGTCGGCACCCGGGAACACCGCCGCGCCGCCGAGCAGCCGGTCGACGACGACCTCGGCCATCGCGTAGCCCGGGGCGACGAGGCCGATGCACGCGCCGTCGATGCAGGCC
>CAUQTR010000447.1:0-2713 GCA_963521045.1 uncultured Actinotalea sp. | reverse complement strand
GCCGTGGCCCGCCGGGTACGCCGGCCCGCCCGGCTGGGGCGCGCCACCACCGCCCCGGCGCCCGCTGGGGATCGGCCGGGTCGCGCTGGCCTGGCTGGCCGCCTTCCTCGTCCTCACGGTCCTGGGCTACGCGTCCGGCTGGGTGTTCCTCATGCTCGCCGACAGCCTGGGCTTCGGCGTGGCGAGCACCATGAGCTTCGTGTTCGGGTTCGTGGTGCTCCTGGTGGTCGTCGCCGTCGCCGTGGCCGTCCTCGCCGCGGGCGGCCGGGCGGCCGGGCGGCCGTGGTGGCACTGGGCCGTCGCCGCCGTGCCGCCCCTGGTGCTGGGGGACGTGATGAGCATCGTCACCCAGCTGGTGCAGTCCGGGGCCGTCTACCGCCACCCCTTCTACCTGACGATGCTCGTCGTCGAGCCGTTCCTCGCGGGGGCTGCCGCCGTCGGCCTGGGCACGCTGCTGCGCCGCTCCGCCGAGGCGCGGACGAGGCGGTCGGTGCCGCCGCCCGCTCACTAGACTCCGCCGGGTGAGCGACCCCGCGCAGCCCATGACCAGCGACCGTCCGGCCGACGCCGCCACCGGCGCCGCCCCCGTCCTCGTGGTGGACTTCGGCGCGCAGTACGCCCAGCTCATCGCGCGGCGCGTGCGCGAGGCGCACGTGTACTCCGAGATCGTCCCGCACACCGCGACGGTCGCGGAGATCCTCGCGCGCCGACCGGCGGCCGTGATCCTCTCCGGCGGCCCCTCGAGCGTCTACGCCGACGGCGCACCGACCGTCGACCCGAGCCTGTTCGAGGCCGGCGTGCCGGTGCTCGGCATCTGCTACGGCTTCCAGGCGATGGCCCAGGCACTGGGCGGCGACGTCGCGCAGACGGGCTCGCGCGAGTACGGCGGCACCCACGTGACCGTCCCCCACGCCGGGGTGCTGCTCACCGGCTCCCCGACGGAGCAGTCCGTGTGGATGAGCCACGGCGACGCCGTCCACGCGGCGCCCGAGGGGTTCGAGGTGCTCGCGACGTCGACCGGCTCGCCCGTCGCGGCGTTCGAGGACCGGCAGCGTCGGCTGTACGGGATGCAGTGGCACCCCGAGGTCAAGCACTCGCCGCTGGGGCAGCACGCGCTGGAGAACTTCCTCTACCGCGGGGCGGGGCTGCGGCCCGACTGGACCGCCGGCAACGTCATCGCCGAGCAGGTCGAGCGCATCCGGACCCAGGTCGGCGGGGCGCGGGTCATCTGCGGCCTGTCCGGCGGGGTCGACTCGGCCGTCGCCGCGGCCCTCGTGCAGAAGGCCGTGGGCGACCAGCTGACGTGCGTCTTCGTCGACCACGGGCTGCTCCGCAAGGGCGAGGCCGAGCAGGTCGAGACCGACTTCGTGGCGGCGACCGGGGTCCAGCTCAAGGTCGTCGACGCGCGCGAGCGGTTCCTCGGTGCGCTCGCGGGGGTGACGGACCCCGAGACCAAGCGCAAGATCATCGGCCGCGAGTTCATCCGCGTGTTCGAGGCCGCCGCGCGCGAGGTGGTCGCCGAGAGCGGCGAGCACGGGGACGACGTGCGCTTCCTGGTGCAGGGCACGCTCTACCCCGACGTGGTGGAGTCCGGTGGCGGCGAGGGTGCCGCGAACATCAAGTCCCACCACAACGTGGGCGGCCTGCCCGACGACCTGCAGTTCGAGCTGGTCGAGCCGCTGCGCACGCTCTTCAAGGACGAGGTCCGCGCGGTCGGGCTCGAGCTCGGCCTGCCCGACGCGATCGTCTGGCGTCAGCCGTTCCCGGGTCCCGGGCTGGGCATCCGGATCATCGGCGAGGTCACGGCCGAGCGGCTCGACGTCCTCCGCGAGGCGGACGCGATCGCGCGCGAGGAGCTCACGCGCGCCGGCCTGGACCGCCAGGTGTGGCAGTGCCCGGTGGTCCTGCTCGGCGACGTGCGCTCGGTCGGTGTCCAGGGGGACGGGCGGACCTACGGCCACCCCGTCGTGCTCCGCCCGGTGACCTCCGAGGACGCCATGACGGCCGACTGGGCGCGCGTCCCGTACGAGGTGCTCGCGACGATCTCGACCCGCATCACCAACGAGGTGCGGGAGATCAACCGGGTGACGCTCGACGTCACGAGCAAGCCGCCGGGCACCATCGAGTGGGAGTGAGCCCGACGGCGCCGCCGCCCGACCGGCGGGGTTAGCCTGCCGTGGTGCGGATCATCCACGTCTCGGACTGCTACGCCCCGCGTACCGGCGGCATCGAGTCGCAGGTCCGTGACCTGGCACGCGCCCAGGCCGCGGCCGGCCACGACGTGCACGTGCTGACCGCGACCCCGGGCGTCGGCGGTGAGCGTGGCGGCGTCGTCCACGCGGACGACGGCGTCGCGGTGCACCGGCTCGGCACCCACGTCCCGTTCGACCTGCCGATCAACCCCCTCGCACCCCCGCACGTGCGGGCGCTGCTCGGCGAGCTGCGGCCCGACGTCGTGCACGTGCACGCGGGCGTGGTCTCGCCGTTCGCGTTCGACGGTGCCCGCGTCGCGCTCGACGCCGGCGTGCCCCTGGCGATCACCTGGCACTGCATGCTGGACGGCGCGGTACCCCTGCTCGGTGCGCTCGTGCGACGCAGCCGCTGGGGCCGGGCGCCGGTCGCGCTGTCGGCCGTGAGCTCGGCCGCGGCCGAACGCGTCGCCGAGGTGTTCGGCGCACGGGTCGCCGTGGTGCCCAACGGGATGGACCTGGAC
>CAUQTR010000446.1:0-2713 GCA_963521045.1 uncultured Actinotalea sp. | reverse complement strand
CGCCGCCCCGCCCGACGCCGCCCCGTTCGACACCACCCCGCCCGACGCCGACACGCCAGCGCCACCACCCGCCTCACCGCGTCACGAGGACCTCCCGCCCAACCCGGGTTTCCGCCGCCTCACCGCCCGCGTCGGCGCGCTCGACGTCGTCGTCACCTACCGCGAGGCGCTCAACTATGCCCTCGTCACCAACCGCGTCTCGCCCGTCCTCGGCATCCGCCTCGTCAACACGGGCCTCGCCCCGGTCGACCCCGGCCGCCTCGTCCTCACCATCGAGCCCTGGTCGGACGCCCACGTCGCCGAGCCGCTCGTCGTCGAGCCCGGGCCCGTGCCGCCCGGCGAGACCCTCGACGTCCCCACCCACCTCACCGCCTGGCCGCTGAGCCCGTCCGCGTTCGTGCGCGTCGACGAGTCGACCACCACCCGCCTCGCCCTCACCGTCGCGACCAGCGCGGGCTCGATCACCCGGGCCGACCTCGTCCGCCTCCTGCCGCCCGACGAGTGGTGGGCCCTGTCCATCCCCGAGGCCCTCGCGGCGCACATCCGCCCCAACGATGCCTCGGTCGCCCGCCTCCTCGCCGAGGCCTCCGCCCTCCTCGCCACCCGCACCGGACGCGGCGCCCTCGACGGCTACCAGGGCGGCGAGGAGCGCGCCGTCGCGATCGCCCAGGCCGTCTACGAGGCCATGGCCGCGCGCGGCATCCGCTACATCGAGGCGCCCGCGTCGTTCGAGGGCACCGGCCAGCGCATCCGCTCGCACGCCGACGTGCTCGACGGCCTGTGGGGCAACTGCCTCGACCTCGCGTGCGCCTACGCGGCCGCGCTCGAGTCCGCCGGCCTGCACCCCGTCGTCGTCACCACGCGCAACCACGCCTTCGCCGGCTACCTCGTCAACGACAGCCAGCTGCCGCTCGTCGCGATCAGCGACCCCGGCACGCTGGGTCTGCTCGTCGACTCCGGCCTCGTCGAGGCGGTCGAGCTCACCGGCACCACCACCGGCCTGACCTTCGACGACGCCGTCGCCGCGACCGCGCCCTGGTGGACCCGCAAGCTCGACGAGGTCGACCACATGCTCGACGTCGTCGCCGCGCACCGCCGCGTGCGCCCGCTGCCGACGCTGCGGCGCGAGGGCGAGACAGTCGTCGTCGAGGTGGAGGTCGAGCGCGCTGAGGTGCGTCGGCGCATCCGCGGCGAGGCCACGCCTGCCATGCCCGTCGAGGAGCGGCCCGCGCGCATCGAGGCGTGGCGGCGCTCGCTGCTCGACCTCACGCTGCGCAACCCGCTGCTCAACCTCACGGCCGCGCGCGGCGGCGCACCGGTGCACGTGCCGCCCGGCGCGCTCGCCACCCTCGAGGACCTCGTCGCGTCGGGGCAGACGCTGAGCCTCATCCCGCAGGACCAGATCGGCCAGCTGCACGTCGAGCAGGGCGCGCGCTCGGCGCAGGACGTCGACGCCGACGTGCTGCGCCGCATCCTCGCCGAGGAGTCGGGCCTCTACGTCGGCCTGCCGACCACCGCGTACACGGCGCGCATGCTCGGCCTCGCCCGCCGCGCCAAGACGGCGATCGAGGAGACCGGCGCCAACAACCTCTATCTCGCGCTCGGCGCGCTGACCTGGACCGAGCGCAACAAGACCGTCCGCGCCCCGCTGTTCCTCGTGCCCGTGCGGCTCACCGGCGGCCGCGGAGCGCTGTGGCGCCTGCGCATGGATGAGACCGGCGCGATCGTCCCCAACCACTGCCTCATCGAGAAGCTGCGCGTCAGCCGCGGCATCGTCATCCCCGAGCTCGCCGACCCGGGTCTCGACGGCGCCGGCATCGACCTGCCGCGCGCGCTCCAGGCGGTGCGCGGCGCGATCCTCACCGGCGGGCACGGCGGCTTCACGCTCGAGGAGACCGCCGCCGTCGCGATGCTCCAGTTCTCCACGCTGGAGATGTGGAAGGACCTGTCGGAGAGCTGGCGGTCCTTCGTCGAGCGGCCCGTGGTGCGGCACCTCGTCGAGACGCCCGGCGCGCCGTTTCTCGATGAGGCGCCCGAACCCGACCCGGACCCGACCGCCGAGGCCACGACCTTCCTGCCCGTCGCCGCCGACGGCTCGCAGATCGAGGCCGTCCGCTGGGCCCGCGCCGGCCGCTCGTTCGTGCTCGAGGGCCCGCCCGGCACCGGCAAGTCGCAGACCATCACCAACCTCGTCGCCGACTGCCTCGCGCACGGCCGCAGCGTCCTGTTCGTCGCCGAGAAGCAGGCCGCGCTCGACGTCGTCAAGCGCCGCCTGGACGACGTCGGCCTGGGCGTGTTCTCCCTGGACCTGCACGGCCGCAACCAGACGATCACGGCGGTGCGCACCCAGCTGCAGGCGGCGATCGAGCACGGCGCCGACCGCTCGCCCGCGTGGGAGTCGCTGCGCGACACCTACCGCTCGCTCACCGAGAACCTCAGCCGCTACCCGCGCCAGCTGCACGACGAGGGCCCGGCCGGGCTGTCCGCGTGGGACGCGCGCCAGGTCGCGCTCAGCCTGCGCGAGCGCGGGGACGTGCCCGACGACGCCCTGCCCGAGCTCCCGACGACGCTCGTGCTGGGCACGGTGCCGCCCGCGGAGGTCTACGCCGCCGGGCGCAACCTCGCCCACGCGCTGCTCGACCTCGGCGGCCCGCCGGGGACCAACCCGTGGCGGCTCGCCGGCCTGAGCGGCCCCGAGGGCATCGTCGCGACG
>CAUQTR010000445.1:0-2717 GCA_963521045.1 uncultured Actinotalea sp. | reverse complement strand
GGGTCGTCCTGGACTTCGAGGGCGAGCCGCAGGCGTCGGCGGCGGAGCGGACGCGCCCGGACCTCGCGCTGCGGGACCTCGCCGGGATGCTGCGCTCGGTGGACTACGCGGCCGCCGTCGGGCAGGGCTCGGCAACCTGGGCGGCCCACGCCCGCGACGCGCTCGTGGCCGGGTACTTCGAGGAGGCCGGCACGGGCCCGGGGGGCGGGGGCGACGACACCGCGACGGGGACGCTGCTGCACGCGCTCGAGCTCGACAAGGCCCTCTACGAGGTCGTCTACGAGTCGCGCAACCGCCCCGACTGGGTCGCCATCCCGCTCGGGGGCGTGGACCGGCTGCTCGACGCGGCCTGAGCCGCCGTCTTGGTGCAGCCCTCGGCGCACCGTGGCAGGGTGAGGCCATGAGTCATCCGCCGACCTCGATGCCCCGGCCCACCCCGCGCGACGTCCTCACAGCGGAGCTCGACGCCATCGCCTCCGGCGTGCACCAGGACCCGCACCGCGTGCTCGGTGCGCACGTGCACGACGGCACCGTCACCGTGCGCGTGCTCCGCCCTCTGGCGGACGCCGTCGTCGTGGTCACGCCCGAGGGCGAGCACGCCTCCCGGCACGAGCACGGGGGCGTCTGGGTCGTCGCCTTCCCGGGCGAGGCCGTGCCCGACTACCGCCTCCGCGTGACCTACGGCGACCTCACCACGACAGCCGACGACCCCTACCGGTTCCTGCCCACCCTCGGCGAGGTCGACCTGCACCTCATCACCGAGGGGCGGCACGAGGAGCTCTGGACCGTGCTCGGCGCCAACGTGCGCCGCTACCCGAGCGTGCTGGGCGACGTCGTCGGGACGTCGTTCGCGGTGTGGGCGCCGAACGCACAGGCCGTGCGGGTCATCGGTGACTTCAACCACTGGCAGGGCGCGGCGCACGCGATGCGGGCGCTGGGCAGCACGGGCGTCTGGGAGCTGTTCGTCCCCGACGTCCGGGGCGGCGCGCGCTACAAGTTCGAGATCCTCACGCGTGAGGGCTCGTGGCGGCAGAAGGCGGACCCGCTCGCGCAGGGCACCGAGGTGCCGCCCGCGACGGCCTCGGTGGTCGTCGAGTCCGACCACGCCTGGCACGACGCCGCCTGGCTCGAGCGGCGCGCGGCGAGCGACCCGCACCACGGCCCGATGAGCATCTACGAGGTGCACCTGGGCTCGTGGCGGCCCGGTCTGGGCTACCGCGAGCTGGCCGACCAGCTCACCGAGTACGTCGTCGCGATGGGCTTCACGCACGTCGAGCTGCTGCCCGTCGCGGAGCACCCCTTCGGCGGGTCGTGGGGCTACCAGGTGAGCTCGTACTACGCCCCCACGTCGCGCTTCGGCCACCCCGACGACTTCCGCCACCTCGTGGACCGTCTGCACCAGGCGGGCGTCGGCGTGCTGCTCGACTGGGTGCCCGCCCACTTCCCCAAGGACGAGTGGGCCCTCGGCCGCTTCGACGGCAGCCCTCTGTACGAGCACCCGGACCCGCTGCTCGGCGAGCAGCCGGACTGGGGCACGTACGTCTTCAACTTCGGCCGCAACGAGGTGCGCAACTTCCTCGTCGCGAACGCCACCTACTGGCTCGAGGAGTTCCACGTCGACGGCCTGCGCGTCGACGCCGTCGCCTCGATGCTCTACCTCGACTACTCGCGCGGGCACGGCCAGTGGCGGCCGAACGTCCACGGCGGCCGCGAGAACCTCGAGGCGATCCGGTTCCTGCAGGAGACCAACGCGACGGCCTACCGGCGCACCCCGGGCATCATGATGATCGCCGAGGAGTCCACCGCCTGGCCCGGCGTCACGGCGCCCACCGACGCCGGCGGCCTCGGGTTCGGCCTGAAGTGGAACATGGGCTGGATGAACGACACCCTGCGCTACCTCGCGGAGGAGCCGATCAACCGGCGCTACCACCACCACGAGGTGACGTTCTCGCTCGTCTACGCGTTCTCGGAGCACTTCGTGCTGCCGATCAGCCACGACGAGGTCGTCCACGGCAAGGGCTCGCTCCTGCGCAAGATGCCCGGTGACCACTGGCAGCAGGCCGCCGGCGTCCGCTCGCTGCTCGCCTACCAGTGGTCCCACCCCGGCAAGCAGCTGCTGTTCATGGGCTCCGAGTTCGGCCAGTCGGCCGAGTGGGCCGAGGGACGCAGCCTGGACTGGCACCTGCTCGATTACCCGGAGCACGCCGGCATCTCGCGGCTCGTCACCGACCTCAACGGCTTCTACCGCCGCGAGCCCGCGCTGTGGGTGCTCGACAAGGACCCGCGCGGGTTCGAGTGGGTCGACGCCCAGGACTCCGACCACAACGTGCTGAGCTACATCCGGCGCGACGGCACCGGGCGCACCGTGGTCGTCGTGGTGAACTTCGCCGGGACGCCGCACGAGGGGTACCGGGTCGGCCTGCCGTCCGGCGGGACCTGGGTCGAGGCGCTCAACACCGACGCCGACATCTACGGCGGGTCGGGCGTCGGCAACCTCGGGCAGGTCCAGGCGCTGGACCACCCGCTGCACGCGCAGCCGTTCTCGGTGACGCTGCGGGTGCCCCCGCTGGGGGCGCTGTTCCTCGTGCCCGCGGGGCAGGAGCCGGTCTCGGGGTGATCTCTGGGGCCGGGACGGGACGGGTGCGGTCGGGTCCGCGCTTCCGCGCGGTGCGGTGCGCCGACCCACCATCCGGCGCTGGCGCGCCTCCCGCCAGGCC
>CAUQTR010000444.1:0-2718 GCA_963521045.1 uncultured Actinotalea sp. | reverse complement strand
CGCTGGTTCAGGTCGAGGTCGCGGGTTGCAACCCGCGACCAAGAAGCGAACCAGCGTCCCCGGCGCCGGGCGGGCGCGGGTCGGGACCTGGGTCCGGTGCGGCGGGGCGGGCGGTGTTGGAGAGTCGTCACAACGCGGGGCCGAGCCGTCTTGTGGGGGCCCACAGGCCGAACCTACGGTTGCGTAGCCTACGCTGACGTAGGTTATCCCTGGCCGTCACCCGGAAGGACCCTGCGTGAACGAGCCCGACATGGTCCAGCTGCTGACCCCGACCGGGGAGCTGCTGGAGCATCCCGAGTACACCCCACGCATCGCCCACCTGGACACCGCCGCGCTGCGCGGCCTGTACCGCGACATGGTGCTCGTGCGGCGGTTCGACACCGAGTCCACCGCGCTCCAGCGCCAGGGCGAGCTCGGGCTCTTCCCGCCGGCGCTCGGCCAGGAGGCCGCCCAGGTCGGGTCCGGCCGCGCGATGGCGCCGCAGGACTACGCGTTCCCGTCCTACCGCGAGCACGGCGTCGCCCACACCCGGGGCCTGGACATGGTCGACATCCTCAAGCAGTTCCGCGGGGTCGACCACGGCGGCTGGGACACCGAGGCCCACAACTTCCACCTCTACACGCTGGTCATCGGCTCGCACACGCTGCACGCGACCGGGTACGCCATGGGCATCCAGCGCGACGGCGCCGTCGGCACCGGGGACCCGACGCGCGACGCCGCGGTCATCGCCTACTTCGGCGACGGTGCCACGAGCCAGGGCGACACGAACGAGGCCTTCGTGTTCGCCGCGGTGAACAACGCGCCGATCGTGCTCTTCTGCCAGAACAACCAGTGGGCCATCTCCGAGTCGACCGACAAGCAGACCCGCGTGCCGATCGTCGAGCGGGGCCGCGGCTTCGGGGTACCGAGCGTGCGCGTCGACGGCAACGACGTGCTCGCCTGCTACGCCGTGACGGCCGAGGCGCTCGAGCGCGCGCACTCGGGCAACGGGCCGACCTTCATCGAGGCGTACACGTACCGGATGGGCGCCCACACGACGTCGGACGACCCCACGCGCTACCGCTCCTCCGCGGAGGAGGAGGCGTGGCGCCGCCGGGACCCGATCGACCGGCTCCGCCTGCACCTCGAGTCGCTCGGCGCTCTCGACGACGCCTTCCTCGCCGAGCTCGCAGCCGAGGGCGAGGCCTTCGGCGAGCGCCTGCGCACGGAGGTCCGCGCCATGACCAAGCCGCCGACGTCGACGATGTTCGAGCACGTCTACGCCGGGGCGCACGCGGTCGTCGAGGCGGAGCGCGCGTGGTTCGAGCAGTACGAGGCGTCGTTCTCTGCACCCGAGGGGGCGGCCCGATGAGCGCCGTCCCCGCGGTCGAGCGGCTCACCCTGGCCAAGGCCATCAACCTGGGCCTGCGCGCCGCGCTCGAGGAGGACCCCAAGGTCCTGCTCATGGGTGAGGACATCGGCGCGCTCGGCGGCGTCTTCCGCGTCACCGACGGGCTGCAGAAGGACTTCGGCCCGGACCGCGTCGTCGACACCCCGCTCGCGGAGTCGGGCATCGTCGGCACCGCGATCGGCCTCGCGCTGCGCGGCTACCGGCCCGTCTGCGAGATCCAGTTCGACGGCTTCATCTTCCCGGCCTTCGACCAGATCACGACCCAGCTCGCGAAGGTCCGCTACCGCTCGCGCGGGCGCCTCTCGCTGCCCGTCGTGATCCGCGTGCCGTACGGCGGGGGGATCGGCGCCGTCGAGCACCACAGCGAGTCGCCCGAGGTGCTCTTCGCCCACACCGCCGGTCTGCGCGTCGTGACCCCCGCGAGCCCCGCCGACGCGTTCACCATGATCCAGGAGGCGATCGCCTCGCCGGACCCGGTGCTCTTCTTCGAGCCCAAGGGGCGCTACTGGGACAAGGGCGACGTCGACCGCGGCTACGCGTACGGCTCGGCGACAGGCGAGGGCCTCGACCGCGCGCGCATCGCCCGCGCCGGCACGGATGTCACCGTCGTCGCCCACGGCCCCACCGTGGCGACCGCGCTGCGCGCCGCCCAGGCGGCCGCGGCCGACGGGACGAGCATCGAGGTCGTCGACCTGCGCACGCTCTCACCGCTCGACACGGCCACCGTCGCCGAGTCCGTGCGCCGGACGGGGAGGTGCGTCGTCGTGCACGAGGCGCCCGTGCTCTACGGCACGGGTGCGGAGGTCGCGGCCCGGATCAGCGAGGAGTGCTTCTACCACCTCGAGGCGCCCGTGCTGCGGGTCGGCGGGTTCCACAGCCCCTACCCAGTCGCACGGCTCGAGCACGAGTACCTGCCCAGCCTCGACCGCGTCCTGGACGCCGTCGACCGCGTGCTCGCACACTGACCCGACCCGCACCCGACCAGCACCCGACCAGCACCCGACTACCCAGGAGCACGTGTGCCCCGGTACGAGCAGTTCCGCCTCCCCGACGCCGGCGAGGGCCTCACCGAGGCCGAGATCGTCGCGTGGCACGTGGCGGTGGGCGACACCGTCACCGTGAACCAGCCCATCGTCGAGATCGAGACGGCGAAGTCGCTCGTCGAGCTGCCCTGCCCGTGGGCCGGTGTCGTCACGGCCCTGCTCGCCGAGCCGGGCGAGACCGTCGAGGTCGGCACCCCCATCATCACGGTCGACGTCGACCCCCACGGCGCGCCCGACCCGGGCGCGTCCGAGGGCGGCGCGGCCGCCGGCGGCGCGGTCGGTGCC
>CAUQTR010000443.1:0-2724 GCA_963521045.1 uncultured Actinotalea sp. | reverse complement strand
GGTCGCGGACGCGATGCCGGCCAGCCGCAGGCGGCGACGGGAACGACCGCGGGGGCGCGGTGGGGTCGTCACGGGGCCTCACGGTAGCGGTCGTCGCACCCGTGACGGTGCGGATGAGACGCGCCGCTCGCGCCCCGGCCCTGCCGTCGGCCGTAGGGTGGGCGCGTGGTTCGAGTGCGCGGCGGTGCCAACCTGGCCAACGGGGTCACCGTCGCCCGGATCCTGCTGGTGCCGGTGGTCCTCGCGGCGCTCCTGCTCGACTCCGGCGGCGGCGGGTGGCGCTGGGTCGCCGCCGCCCTGTTCGCGCTCGCCGCGGCGACCGACCGGCTGGACGGCTACCTCGCCCGGCGGCTCGACCAGGTGACCGACTGGGGCAAGCTGATGGACCCCATCGCGGACAAGCTGCTCATCGGTGGGGCGCTGGTCGTCCTCTCGTGGCTCGGCGACGTGCCATGGTGGGTCACGGTCGTCGTGCTCGCGCGTGAGCTCGGGATCACCGCGATGCGCATGGCCGTGCTGCGCTACGTCGTCATCCCGGCGTCGGCGGGAGGCAAGCTCAAGACGGTCCTGCAGTCGGTGGGCATCGGGCTCTTCGTGCTCCCGCTCGACCAGCTTCCCGGAGCGGTGCGCGTCGTCGCGTGGGTGGTGCTCGGCGCCGCGGTGGTCGTCACCGTGGTGACCGGCGCGGACTACCTGCGCCGGGGGTGGGCGATCCGTCGGGCCGCGGCGTGACCGACGGCACGACGTCCGCCGCTGCGACGGGCCTCCCGGCCGAGGTCGTGGCCGCGCTCGTCCGAGCCGGGGCGAGCCTCGCCGTCGCCGAGTCGCTCACCGGGGGCGCCGTCTGCGCCGCCGTCGTCGCGGTGCCCGGTGCCTCGCACTGCCTCCGGGGCGGGGTGGTCGCCTACGCGACCGACCTCAAGGCTGCTCTGCTGGGGGTCGACCGCCGGCTGCTCGACGCGCACGGCGCGGTGCATCCCGACGTCGCCGTGGCCATGGCGGCGGGTGTCCGTGAGCGGCTGGGGGCGACCTACGGGGTCGCGACGACCGGGGTCGCCGGACCCGAGGCGCAGGACGGTCACCCGCCGGGCACGTTCCACGTCGCCGTCGTGGGACCGTCGGGCTCCGAGGTCGTGTCCAGCTCGCCCGGCCCGACGGCCGAGGTGGGCGACCGGTCCACGGTGCGCGCAGCAGCCTGCGCCGCCGCCCTCGCGCTCGTGCTGCGTCGGCTGGGTGACGGCGCGGACCCGACCGGGTGAAGACCCAGCCACGACCGGGTGAACTCGTCACGGGCGCAGGAACAGGGGTGGGATGCGTGGGAACAGGTCACGGGCTCGCCGCGTTGAACCGGTCGTGACGATCAACCGGACCCACCACAGCGTCCGCCAAGAAGCTGTCCGCCCCGCGGGGTACGGTAGGACCTCCTCGGCCGGGGTTCGGCCGATCGGCCGCAGCCCGGTCCCGGGAGCTCCCGGCCCGGCTCACACGGAGGGAGGTCGCCCGATGGTCGTCCTTCGACGCGAGATCGGCGACGTGCTCCGTGGAGCGCGCCAGCGCCAGGGCCGCACGCTCCGCGAGGTGAGCTCGGCGGCACGGGTGTCGCTGGGATACCTCAGCGAGGTGGAGCGCGGGCAGAAGGAGGCCTCCTCGGAGCTCCTCGGCTCGATCTGCGACGCGCTCGACGTGCCGCTGTCGCTCGTCCTGCGTGAGGTCAGCGACCGGGTGGCCGTCGCGGAGGGTCTGACGATCCCCGACACCGTGCCGGTGGACCTCACGGCGTGCCTGCGCGACCAGGGCGGGTCCTGGTCGCAGCGCGGGGAGCTCGCGCCCGTCGGCTGAGGCTCGTCCTTCCGGACCCCGGTCCGACAGCTCGCGACGCCCGCCTGCTCCGCAGGCGGGCGTCGCCGTGTCCCGGGCCGTCTCAGGCGCGCGGGCCGATGGCCACACCCCGGGGTCGCCACAGCCCGGGCTCCGGGGCGTCGGGCGGTGCGGGCTGGCAGACCGGGCAGAAGAACGCCGGTCGCTCCGTCGGCGGTCGGCGCACGGTGCCGACGTCGACCGTGGCGCCGCACCGGCGGCACGGTCGCCCCGCGCGCGCGTGGACCCAGCTCGTGAGCCCGCGCCCGGAGTCCCCGGTGCTCGTCGGGAGGTCGGCGGCCACGCTGCGCTCCATGAGAGTTCGTCCCGTCATGATCAGCGTCGCCGGGTCCGCGACCTCGTCCGCGGGCGTCCACGGCCAGATCCGGCGCGTGTAGAGGGACTCGGACATCCAGACGGTCCCGAACCCGGCCAGCACGGTCTGGTCGAGGAGCACCTCACCGACCGGCGTCGACCCCCGCGCCGCGTAGCGGCGCAGCGCCTCGGGGAGGCCGGCGGTGGGGAACTGGGGGTCGAGGACGTCCGGGCCGAGGTGGCCGACCAGCGTGTGCTCGTCGCGCGTCGCGACGACGTGCAGCATCCCCAGCCGGTCGCCGACCGCCGTCCACCGCTCGGTCGCCAGCACGGCCCGGACGAAGGCGCCGCCACCGCGAGCGCCGGCGGTCCCCGTGCGGGCGAGGTGCCAGGTGCCGTCCATCCGCAGGTGCGTGTGCAGCGTCCGGCCGTCGTCGACCCGCATCAGCAGGTGCTTGCCGTAGGGGTGCACCTCGCGGACGGTGCGGCCCACGAGGTCGACGCCGGCGGCGTCGGGCCAGCGGAGCTCGGCCCGGACCAGAGGACCGTCGG